>CAZZPK010000009.1:0-2737 GCA_964655995.1 uncultured Candidatus Saccharibacteria bacterium | reverse complement strand
GCTTTTCCAAAAGTTCAGTCAAAAAAGTTCGAGGTGTCTCACTACACGGGTCACAAAGTTAAAGTCTCTATTTTCTACGATCGTATAAAATAGAGACTTGGATTACAACGAGACTAAGCTTCATTGTTAAAATAAGGCTATTTTGCTATGATTAAATTGGCTCTTTGTCTCGTTGGGGCCACTGTGGACCGGCCGTCAAGCGTTCGCGCGTTTGGCGGCCATTTTTTGTTTAAAAACAACAAATTGACTTTTGATAGGGGATTTGGTAGTTTGGCGGTTAGCTTGGACTGTCTACTGTGGATGTCAGTTGCGAGGTAGTCAATTCGCAAACTCTAAAAAGATGACGGAGAGACCTGCTAGTTGGCCGCGCTTTTTGGTGAGGGAGGTTCGAGGCCTCCGGGCAGTTATTGGGGTTGTGGTCTTTGGTTGGGATGATAGAGAATAGGTGGGAGACCTTGAGATTGGGGCGCCAGCTCCAATGGAGTCGTCAAGTGGAATACCACTACTCCTGGCGACAGATTCCTTTTTATTTCCTACAGGTCCGATAAAAAGGTAGACCACTTCCCTCAAGTTTTTGCTACGCAATTTGCGTGGCTTTTTATTTATAAAAACAGGCTCCCGGGAGGGAGCCTGAGTGGGGCGAAGATAACATCGCCCGGATGGATTTGCCGATAAGTTGGCAAATCTATCTCTTCCGCTTCAAAGTTGAACTCATCGTTCTCCCAAAAGCGGTCCAAAAACGGTACGGGCCGATCGATCGGTTTGTCAGCAGGTCGGTCAATATTATCGGGCCTGTCCGCCCAGCGGGCAAAAGTGTTGGTATTGCAGCCAGCCACGACGCCGGCAATCAGCACAGTCAGCAACACAAATCTCTCCATAATCTCTCCTCCCAAGGTTCAAAAACTTTATCCACTATTAGGCTAAAACGCGTTAATGTCAACGGGTGTATAATAAGGTCATATGGATAACGCTAAAAAAATCGAGTGGGTGCTACGCATTGCCGTAGCGGGTGAGTTTATTGGTCATGGGGTGTTTGCGGTCATGGGTAAGGCCAGTTGGGTTTCTTATTTTGCGGCGGTGGGCATCGGTGAGGCGGGGGCGCTTCAATTAATGCCAATTATCGGGGCCATGGATATTATCTTGGGGTTATTGGTGCTGGTGCGCATTGTACCGGTGGCTCTGCTCTGGATGGCCATCTGGGGTTTTGCCACCGCTTTAATCCGGCCGTTAGCGGGTGAGCCGATTTGGGACTTTGTGGAGCGCTTTGCCAACTGGGGCGCCCCGCTCGCTCTTTACCTCCTCACTAAAGGCACCTCCTGGTGGCGCCGTTAATTACTTAAGTTTAAGCCAGTTGTAAATATCCTCGAGCGCTTTAACAGCATCGCCGGCGGCGATGTTGTTTTGGTGGTAGAGGCCGTCGGTGCAGTCACCGGCGGCCCAAATGCCCGGCTGGCTAGTGGCGCCAGTGCGTGGATCGATGATAATCGCTCCAAACTCATTTAATTTAACCAAATCTTTAACAAAGCCGGTCGCCGGCACAAAGCCAATCTCCACAAAAATACCCGTCGTCGGCAATTCGGTTACTTGGCCGGTAGCTTTATCTTTATAAACAATCCCGGTTACAAACTGGTCACCCTTAACTTCCAATATCTCCACATTAGTGACCGTTTTAAATTTAGGATCTTGGAGTAATTTTTCCACTGTAATTTTATCGGCCTTAAAGTCGGGATTTTTGTGGAGAAGAGTGACGCTTTTAGCGTAGGCGAGCAGTTGCCCGGCGCTCTCAAAGCCAGCATTGCCGCCGCCTACCACCACCACATCCTGATCGGCAAAGAGCGGTCCGTCGCAGGAGGCGCAGTAGGTGAGACCTTTTTGGTCGTAAGTGTCGGCGCCGGGCACGACTAACTTTTTGCGGCTCGAGCCGGTGGCGACCAGTACGGTTTTAGTGGAAAAATTTTTATTACTTTCAGTCGTGATGGTAAAATGATCGCTATTTTTATTAACCGTGGCGACGCGGGCACCAGTCTCAATGGTTAAAAATTCGCCGGCGTATTGCTTGACATGTACCTCGAGTTGTTTGGCCAATCCCTCGCCGGAGATGGCCGGGGTACCGATCCAGTTTTGAATCTCGGTTGAGACCACTGACTGGCCACCAAATGACTCGGTGATAATCACCGTTTTTAGGCGCTTGCGCGCGGCATAGACGGCGGCGGCGGCCCCGGCGGGGCCGCCGCCAATAATCACCAAGTCGTAAATCATGACTTTCTATTATAAATTATTTTTTGCGGCGGAGGAAGGCGGGTATAGACGACCAATCATCGTCTCCCGAGTCGTCGTCTTTGGCTTTAGGCTCAACAAAAGTGCGTCCGCTGGTCGGCTTAGTCATTTCCTCAGCGGCTGGGGCCGTCTCACCCTTTTTCTCAAAGCCGAAGAAGCTGGACCCCACCCCGCGCTCGGCACCGGTTGGCGCCCAGCCCGGCTCGGGGAAGTTGCAGCCGATCACTGTGATTTTAATCTCATCTTTTTTGAGCTTATCGTCTTGGATGGCGCCAAAAATGACACGAGCATCAGGGTCAATCGACTCGGTAATCACTTTGGCCGCCTCTTGGACCTCAAACATCGTCAAGTCGCTGCCGCCGGCAATGGTAAAGAGTATGCCTTTGGCCCCCTGGATCGAGAGATCAAGGAGCGGCGAGTTGATCGCCATCCGCGCCGCCTCTACCGCTCGGTCATTGCC
>CAZZPK010000008.1:0-4301 GCA_964655995.1 uncultured Candidatus Saccharibacteria bacterium | reverse complement strand
GTGGAGTTGGCCACCAAGCTCCACCGCGAGGATAAAAACTTTTACGATCTTGATCAGCGGGAGATTAATGAGCATATCGCCAACTTTTTTGACTGATTTAAATAGTTATACCCGGTTATCAACAGTTAATGCACATTCTGACAAGGTTTGGTTGATTGACAAATAATAGGAGAGATTCATACTGTAAAATAGTTTATTCCTCATCTGGTCTGGGCGGGTTCCGGATCACATATATTAGGGACCATACTAACCTCAATCTTTGGATTGAGTACCAGGTACCCACTTTAGATCAACGCGGAAACTTAAGCCCGACAAGATAGGGATAAGCCGCCAAGAGAAAAGCCGACGCTGACGAGGCTCGGTTTTTCTCGTTTTCTACATTTAACCATTCGACAAAGCCTCAGGATAAACAAAGCCGCTAAACCTTTGGTGCTGGTTTAGCGGCGGGTCTTGCGCTCCATCTCTTTCCCTTTTTATTTTTAGGCCCGAGCGGCTTTGGCGGCACGGGCGGCATCTTCCTCTTTGTGGCCAAGAGTGGTCACATTAGCCGGCTGAGCCTTAGGTGGCTCCCAGCGACCAGCTAGGCGACTAGTGACAGGGTGTCGGTATTTACCAACCGGCCGACGGCGAGGTTCTTTTTTGCTCTTTTGTCCGACTACCACAGTCCCGGCCTCGAGGGGGGTCTTTGTCTCCCTCTCTTTTTGTCGGCGGCGTTGTGCCTCTTTTTGCTCTCGCCACCAGCATTGCCAATCTGGGATATTGATCCAAATAGCGATGGCTAACACCGGCAGTAGACAAAGCACAAAAACTACCATCGGCCAGTTATGGTACCACCAGAGGGACCACTCTGTCCTTTGTGGCGGCATGGCCATCTGCAGGGGTTCTTGTTTCTGCAGATTTATCGTCGGTGTTTCTACCGGTGCCGGGGCGGGCACTTCCTTGGCCGCTTGAGCCAAGACGATTACCGGCAATATGACCGGTGTAGCCGGCATTGTCTGTACCACCTGTTCTTGGTCTGCCCCGGCCGTTACTTCTTCTACGGCTGGAGTAATTGCCAGGCGGATATACTCCACCGACTCCTCTGATCGCCTGGCAATCTCTTCGATCAAATCGTCATCGCTTACTTCTGCGAGGGCGATCGGCTCGGCTGATGCTTCAGCCGGAGCAGGTGCTCCTGCCGACTCATCCGGCAGAGCGAGTTGTTGGTCTGGATAGATGATGTACTCACCCTCCAGACCATTCCAGTCGGCTACGTTTTGTAGCCAGACCGGCCAGGCGAGAGTGCTACCGGTTTTTTGCCAAATCCGGTAGAGGCAGTCGCCCTTTTGTACCACATACTCTTCGGCAGAGGCCCGGAGGCCAAAGCAAAAGAGTAGGGCACAGATAAGCGCGCGCGCCAAACGCATACGCCTCCTCCTCTGTTGGGGTTTATGTTAAGGATTGGGACAATCCGCTAATATTATATGCATATTATGGTCGATATGTCAATACTGTGGATTACTAGCTGGCGCTTAACTAGGCCAGAGTTATAATTAAAGAGCAAGGTCGAAATTTACTCTTTATTAAACATTGCCATAGAGTATGAAAGCACTTCACACTATTGCCTTCGTTCTCGTTATTATCGGCGGTCTCAACTGGCTTCTCGTTGTTTTGGACTACAACCTGGTTGATATGATCATTGGCCGCTGGTCATCCGGTTTGGCTAATTTGGTTTACGTTTTGGTTGGCCTCTCAGCGGTTTATCTCATCTTCACCCACAAAGCCACTTGCCGCGCTTGTGGTAACGGCAGTTCGATGTAATTTTGGTTTCAAAACGCAAGGGTCCCGTCCGGCTCGCGCCGGGGGGATTTTTGTGTTATAATCCCTCGACTTATGGACGACAGCATCAAGATCAAGGGGGCGCGGACGCATAATCTCAAAAATATCAATTTGGAGTTGCCGCGCAATAAGCTGGTGGTCGTCACCGGCCTTTCCGGCTCGGGCAAATCGAGCTTGGCTTTTGATACCATTTTTGCCGAGGGCCAGCGGCGCTATGTGGAGTCGCTCTCGGCCTATGCCCGCCAATTTTTGCGCCAAATGCAAAAGCCCGATGTTGATGAGATCAGCGGCTTGTCGCCGGCGATCTCAATTGATCAAAAATCTCGTTCGCAAAATCCGCGCTCGACCGTGGCTACTATTACCGAAATTTACGATTATTTACGCGTGCTTTACGCGCGTATCGGCAAACCGCATTGTCTGGTCTGCGGCCGGCAAATTGAAAAACTTTCGCCCGAGGAAATCGTCAATTTTGCCGTCGCTAAAATCAAAAAGGTAAAACGGGGGCCGGATGATTTGATCACGATCAGCGCGCCGCTGGTGCGTGGCCGCAAAGGCGAGTATTATCAATTGCTTTACGATTTGCTCGACAAGGGTTATCAGTCGGTGCTGGTTAACGGCCAACGTTTTAAGTTGCGCGAACGGATTATTTTGTCGCGCCACAAAAAGCATGACATCGACGTTGTGGTCGATGAGCTACCGGAGCTCGAGCGCGAGCGCTTAAGCGAGGCGGTGGAGCGCGCTCTGCGTGAGTCGGGCGGCTTGGTGCGGGTAATCGTCGGCGCGGAGAGCTTTTTGTTGTCGGCGACCTTCTCTTGTCCTAATGACGGCTTTTCTTACCCCGAGATTGAGCCGCGGCTCTTCTCTTTTAACTCGCCGTACGGAGCTTGTCCCGCTTGCCACGGCTTGGGGACTAAACATTTGTTTGGCGAGGAGGCTTGCCCCACTTGCCTCGGGGCGCGTTTGCGCCCCGAGGCTTTGCATGTGCGCTTGGGCGAGGGAGCGGAGTCTAAAAACATCGTCCAATTTACTAGCGTCTCGACTAAGTCGGCGCATGATTTTGTTCGCGGATTAACTCTCTCGCCCCGTGATAAAGCAATCTCCTCCATGATTTTTAAAGAGATAGACTCGCGACTTAAATTTTTACTCGACGTTGGTCTTGATTACATTAGCTTGGATCGCCGAGCCGACACGCTTAGTGGTGGCGAGGCTCAGCGTATCAGACTAGCCTCGCAACTTGGTTCGCGATTAGTGGGCACGCTTTACGTTTTAGACGAGCCGACAATTGGTTTACACTCGCGCGATAATGAGCGCTTAATTAAAACTCTGCTCGGCCTGCGCGACCTAGGCAACTCCATTGTGGTGGTGGAGCACGATGAGGACACCATTTTTGCCTCCGACTTTTTAGTAGACATCGGCCCCGGCGCTGGCGTACATGGTGGTAAGGTGGTGGCCGCCGATTGGACGGAAAAGTTGTTGACCGCTAAACAAAATAAATTTAACTCACTTACCGTCGATTATTTGCGCGGTGAGCGGAGCGTGCCCGTGCCCGAGAAGCGCCGCGGGAGTGAAAAGGGGACAATCAGAATCCGTAACGCTAATATTTTTAATGTTAAAAATGCCAATGTGGATGTGCCGCTCGGTAAATTGGTGGTGCTCACCGGGGTCTCGGGCTCGGGTAAATCAAGTCTTCTTTACGAGGTGATCCATAAAAATCTCCAAGGCCGCTTTGAGCGTAAATATCGTACGGCCCAAATTTATAATGCCAGTGAGTTTAGTGGGACCGAGTATTTATCACGCGCTGTCTTGATTGATCAGTCGGCCATTGGCCGTACACCGCGCTCTAACCCGGCCACTTACACCGGCGCCTTTAGTCATATCCGCGATATGTTTGCCTCTGTGGACTTGGCGCGCTTGCGCGGTTGGACGGCGTCGCGCTTCTCCTTTAACGTCAAAGGTGGGCGCTGTGAGGCTTGCCAGGGTAATGGCATGATCGCGGTGGAGATGCACTTTTTACCAACCGTCTATGTGCCCTGCGATGTGTGTAGTGGGACGCGTTACCAAAAAGATACTTTAGAGGTGCTCTATCGTGGTAAAAATATTAATGAGGTGCTCCATTTAACCGTAGAGGAGGCACTCGACTTTTTTGGCGATATCCCGGCGATTTACGATCGGCTTAAAACCTTAAACGACGTGGGCTTGGGTTACTTAGAGTTGGGGCAGAGTGCTACGACTTTGTCGGGAGGAGAAGCGCAAAGAGTTAAAATTTCTTCAGAACTTTATCGCCCGTTTGCCGAGCGGACAATTTATTTACTTGATGAGCCAACCGTTGGGCTCCATTACGAGGATGTTAAAAATTTAATTGAGATTTTACAAAGATTAGTAGAGAAGGGGAATAGTGTTTTGGTGATTGAGCATAATATGGAGGTCGTTAAATCGGCTGACTATATTATCGACATGGGTCCAGAGGGCGGCGCCGCAGGCGG
>CAZZPK010000007.1:0-10072 GCA_964655995.1 uncultured Candidatus Saccharibacteria bacterium | reverse complement strand
CCCTAAGCGTCATAGCCTTGGTAGGCCATTACCCTACCAACTAGCTGATACTGCGCAGGCCTTTCCTCTTGCGATAAATCTTTACTCCGAAGAGACCATCGGGAATTATCTAACCTTTCGGCTAGTTATGCCCGACAAGAGGGGAAGTTCCTACGTCTTACTACCTCGTCTGCCGTGGGTCTAAACCCACTCGACTTGCATGCCTTATCCACGTCGCCAGCGTTCATCCTGAGCCAAGATCAAACTCTAATTAAAGAATGAACGGAACAAAAGAAAACTTAACTTTTTACTTATTTTTGCGTTGGATGTTTAGTTGTCAAAGGTCTCCTGATTTAAAAACGCCCTGTCTCCAAGGCCTTACCATTATACACATACAAAAGGGCGAGTCAAGCGTATACCCGCTTGACTCGCCCGTGGCCTGGTTAAGCCACAATTTCGTCCTAGCCCACCTCCTTGGCCAACCCGGCCTCGAGGAACATGGCTATAGCCACCCCTTCGCCGTATATTTGGCAACACGACTCAAAGGCTTCTTTATAATCTGGATCGGTTATAACGATACCGCTTGCCATATCTTACCCTCCCTATTGTCCAACCACCATTATATCAAATTAGAGCCAAAAGTCAAACTACTTCTTACTAGACCAATTGTTCCAGGCGACGAGGAGCGGTGAGGCGAGGAAGATCGAGGAGTAAGTGGCCACCACCATACCAATAGCCATCACTAAGGCAAAGTCTTGAGTGGTGGAACCGCCAAACCAGTAAATACAAAAGAGGACAAAAATTACCGTCACCGAGGTGTTAAGCGAGCGCGCCATAGTCTCGGTTAAACTGTGCCCCACCGTATCGTCAAAATGAGCGTAAATTTTGCGGCGCAAATTCTCGCGGATGCGGTCAAACACCGCGATCACGTCATTAACCGACAGGCCGAGCACGGTCAAAAAAGCGGCCAAAAAGAGCGCATTGATCTCCGCTCCACCGCGATAGGCTCCCAACCAGACAAAAAGGCCGGTGGTAATCACCAAGTCGTGAACAGTTTTAACAATGGCCACCAGACCATACTTCCACGAGGCCACCGGATGCGATACGCTCCAAAACACCAGCGTCAAATAAAGGACGATCAAAATCGCCACCAAAATCACGGCGATGGTGCCCTTGCGCGCCAACTCTTGACCCAAAGACGGGCCGATAGCGCTAAAACGTTTTTCCACCACCGATTCGCGACCACCAAACGAGAGTTCGCGGAGCAAGATCTCTTTCTCCTCATTGGTTAAAGTTTTAGTCCGCGCGATTAAATCGGCATCCCCGGCCGGCTGGAGCAAAACCGGACCGATAGTAAGCCCCGACACTTGAGACTGTACCGCCGAGAGCACCGGCCGGCCGTTTTGATAAGTCACTTCCAAAATCGAGCCGCCGGTAAAGTCGATGCCCCAGTCCAGGCCGCGGCTCACAATCATAAATACCGACACCGCTACCAAAATGAGCGAGAGAATAAAAAAGTAAGGGCGATATTTAACAATCCACATAATTATGATTTTAATTTAATCCCCGCGCCGAATAAAAAGCGGCTAAACGGTTTTTTATGCCGCGGCGCCATCGCCAAAAGCAGGGTCCGCGTTACGGTAATCGCCGTAAACAAACTGACAATGATGCCGAACAAAAGCGTCAGTGCAAAACCCTTGATCACCGCCGTGCCAAACCAAAAGAGGACCGCCGCCGAGATAATGCTTGAGAGATTGGAGTCGCGGATGGCAAACCAGGCCCGGGCAAAGCCCTCTTTGATCGCCTCCGCAATGTCCTTGCCGGCCACCAGCTCCTCTTTGAGCCGCTCAAAAATCAAAACATTGGCATCAAGCGCCATCCCGATGGAAAGGATCAACCCCGCAATGCCTGCAGCCGTAAGCGTCACCGGCAACAATTTAAAAATCGCAAGCATCAGCACCAAATACATCGCGAGCGACACCACCGCCACCGCGCCCGGCAAGCGGTACCACATGATCATAAACAGTGCCACTGCCGCCAAACCGATAATCCCCGCCCTAAGGCCCTTGGTAATCGCCTCCTGGCCCAAAGAAGGACCGATAGTCTCGGTGGAGATTAAAGTGATCGGCACCGGCAAGGCGCCCAAATTTAAGTCGCGGACCAGAGCCTTGGCCTCCTCAACGCTAAATTGGCCGGAGATCTCCGCTCGGCCGTCTTTGATCTCTTCTTGGACAATGGGAGCTTGTATTTGGACTCCATCCAAATAAATCGCCAATGGCTGACCCACGGTCGCGCGAGTAATGGCGGCAAAACGCTCCGCCCCCTCCTCATTAAACTCGAGTGAAATAGAGGGCCCGAGTGACTGCTGGCTAAAAACCACCTGTGCCCGCTTGAGGAAGCGGCCTGTCAAACCCGTCGATACAAACTCGCCGGCAACATCGCCCGGCATTTTAAACTCGAGTGTCGGCGTAATATTGATCATCTCAATCGCCTTTTTAATATCAGTGACGCCGGGCAACTCGACAATCAGGCGCTGCGAGGCCGTCTCGCCCAAGCCCACTTGCTCGAGCTGGACTACCGGCTCGCCTACGCCAAAAGCGTTAACCCGCCGCTCGATCACCTCACGCAAAGACGACATCGCATCGCCGATATCGGCCGCGGGTATCTCGCTCACCTTGGCCTCATAAACCAAATGGCTGCCGCCCGATAGATCCAAGCCCAACTTAAACGGGCGCGACCAAAAACCGGCGCCGGCCGTCTCCGAGTAATAAACAAAAAAAGCGAGGGCCAAGCCCAAGACAACAAGCAGTAGAGCCAACAAACGAGTCTTTAACATGTCGCTCACATTATAGGCTAATTGGCCCGATTAGCAAGTGCGAGCAGATTTTTAAACAAAAGCGCCACAGTGACCGGACCGAGGCCGCCGGGCACCGGCGTATAAAGCTTGGCCTGATCGGCGCAAGCCGGATCAATGTCGCCCTTAAGCACCTGACCCTCCTCGCTGGTGCCGGCATCAATCAACACCACTCCCTCTTTAATCATCTCGGGCTTTATCAAACCAGGGACGCCGGCGCCGCTTACAATAATGTCGGCTGTTTTTAACAGAGCGGCCAAATTTTTAGTATTGACATCGGCCACTGACACCGCGGCGCCGGCGCGAGCCAAAGCGCGCGCCACCGGCCGACCCACCAACTTGCCCTGGCCGACCACTACCGCCTTTTGGCCAGCAAGCGCAATTTGCTGGCGAGCCAAAATCTCAAGGACTGCGGCCGCTACCGGCGAGTCGACAACCGGCTCGGAGCCCAAAGCGTCAACATCCTTAGCCGGCGGTATGAGCGCCAAAATGGCATCTTGATCTATTGTCGCCGGTAGCGGCAACTGGACAATCAAACCGATTACTTTAGGGTCAAGGGCCAGGCGTCCGACCTCGACCGCCAAATCTGCCTGGCTAATGTCAGCCTCGTACTCAAATAGTTTAAGAGCGACACCGACTTGCTGGGCCACGCGCTCTTTTTGCGCCACAAAAGAGCGCGTGGCCTTGTTTTCCCCCACGATTACCAAAGCCAGCGTGGCCGGCCGATTTAAATTGGCAAAACCGATTGCCAATTCTTGACCAATCTCCGCTGCCAATTTACGTCCATCGATAATCATTATTAATTTAAGCCGGCTAATTGCTTGAGCTCGGCAATACCCGCCTCGATAGTAACCGCCGGTGACCAACCAAGACACTCCCTCGCCTTGGCGTTATCGGCCAGCGTGTCGCGCGGCTCCAAGCGAGCCGGTACATGCTCAACTGGACCACCGATCAACTCGGCGATCCGATTAATTGAGACATTATTGCCGGCACCGATATTAAATACCTCGCCCCGGCCGGTTTGATCTGATTGGGCCGCTAAAATATTGGCTTTGACGACATCGCGGACATGGGTAAAGTCGCGCGTCTGCTGGCCGTCGCCGGTAATCGTCAGCGGCTCGCCGCGGCGGCGCGCCTCCAAAAATTTTCCGATAACCAAAGCGTAGGCGCCCTCCGCGTTGTAGCGCGGACCGTAAACATTAAAATAGCGCAGCGAGACCGTCGGTAGGCCGTACACCTGCGAAAAAACTCGGCAATAAAGCTCGCCGATGTATTTTTGCAAACCATAAGGACTTTTGGGATTGGCTGCCATCTCTTCTTTAAGCGGTAAGACCGGCTGGTCGCCGTAGGCCGAGCTCGAGGCCGAATAAATCACCTTGGACACTTGGGCCTCTTTGGCCGCCAATAACACATTGAGTGTGCCGCTAACATTGGCCTCATTAGATTCGCGCGGATGCTCGATTGAGAACGGGACCCGGGGCAAGGCCGCCAAATGAAAAACGTATTTGACGCCAGCAAACAGCGGCTTGATGGCGGCAAAGTCGGTGATATCCGCCTGATGAAAAACCGCCTGCGGATTGATATTTCCCCTTTTGCCGCCGCTTAAATTGTCGACTACACTCACCGCGTAACCCGCACTGATGAGCGCATCGGTTAAATGCGAGCCGATAAATCCGGCGCCGCCGGTGACTAAAACTTTGTCTGCCATATTTTTATTTATTTGCCTTTTTGTGATAATAACACCCTGATCGTCTTAAGCATAATCGCCAAGTCCAGCCAAAGACTGCGATGCTTGATGTAATACAGGTCGTAAGACAACTTTTCTTGCGTCGCCTCCGCCGCCGGAGCAAAGTGCGGATGATTCTCCTGATAAATTTGCGCCCAGCCGGAGAGCCCCGGCGAGATCACATGCCGCACTGTGTAAAAAGGGATTTGCGCGCTGTAGCTTTTGACGTAATCGGGCTTTTCCGGCCGGGGGCCGATCAGCGATTGCTCACCCCGAACCACGCCCCAAATCTGCGGTAACTCATCGAGACGAGTCTGGCGGAGCAAGCGGCCCACCCGGGTAACGCGCCGGCTGACGATATTGGGCTCGGTGGTCATAGTACGGAACTTGCGTAATTTGATCGTCCGGCCAAAGCGCCCGACCCGCTCGTCGAAAAAGAAAATTGGTCCAGCACCCTCGATTTTTAGAGCCAAATAAATAAGCGGGTAAAGCGGCAAAGAGGCCAAACCGATCAAGAGACCGGCACCGATGTCGATTAAGCGCTTGAGCAAATCGTAAAGATAATGCGGCTGGGTCGAAATGTTGGCCAAAAACCAATGCTCGGTGAGGAGCGAGGTGGGGATGCGGCGAAATAAGTCCTCGTATAAATCGTAAACGTTGATAAAACGGACACCCGCCGCCAAAAGCTCTGGCAGGGCCTCGCCGGCGCCAGTGGGCGAGTTTTGAGCCGAGTGATACACCACCACCGGCGTCTCACCTCGAGCGAGCAGTGCCACCGGATCGGCCGTGGTAACGCGCAAGCGGTACTGCGGATTGCGCTCCAGTTCCTTTTTGATCGCCTCGACATCAGCCCCCTCGCATAAAAAGACGACCGGCTCAAAACGGCCGAGATAAAACAGCCGCACGCCATACGCCCGCCACAACCAAACCAACACAAACGACACGGCCAAATAAATAAACAGGTTTATTTTAGGCGTGATCGCTAGTTGGCTGAAATAGAAAAAGGCTAAAGCGATAACGCTGTTAACCAGCTCAGCTTTAAAAATACGTCCCGGCAGCTCCTGGCGGAAAATGGTGGTATGTTTTTGATACAGATCGGAAATATAAAACACGATCAGCCAAACTAAAAAGAGGAGCCCGAAGGCCTCAACGTGCTCGGCAAAAAGCTCCCAGTCCGGTATCTCCCGATAGCGGACGAGCAAGGTAAGCCACAACGCCAAGACAAAAGCGGCCAAGTCGCCCAAAACCAGCCAGACTTGCTCGCGGGTGGTCGTTAATCTCATAACGACCAATCATACCACAAAAATCTGGCTTATGCTATAGTCTAAGGGCGATGAAGCTGATTTATCTTATCACTAAGGGCAATTGGGGCGGCGCCCAAAAGTATGTCTCTGATTTAGCCAGTGAGGCTAAAAGACGGGGTTTTGAGGTGTCAGTAGCTCTAGGTCACGGTCAAGAGCTCGCTCTAAAACTCCAAGCCGCCCAAATCCGGACCATCCCCTTAGCCGACCTCAACCGCGATATTAGCTTTTTAGCTGATGTTAAAACTTTTTTTAAATTAATTAAATTATTCCGTGCCGAAAAACCGGATATTATCCATCTAAACAGCTCTAAAATTGGCGGCGTGGGCGCCTTGGCCGGACGACTCTGTGGTGTTAAAAAAATTATCTTTACCGCTCACGGCTGGGCGTTTAATGAGAAAAGAAATATTTTGGCTAAAATTTTAATTTGGTTAGCCAGTTACATTACCGCTCTGCTCGCTACCGACATTATTGTGATTGCCAGTAGAGAGCTCGCACAAGCCAAACAAATGCCGTTTGTTAAAAATAAAGTAAAGTTAATTTTTAACGGTATTGGTAATTTGGACTATCTCTCGCGGGAACAGGCGCGCCAAGAATTAGGCCTCTCCTTAGACAGTAAAGTAATCGGCTCAATTGGCGAATTAACGGCTAATAAAAATTACCGCCAATTGGTAACAGCAGCCGAAAAATTATGGCAAGAAAATTATGATTTTGACTTGGTAATTATTGGCGACGGCGAAGAAAAAAGTAAATTAAAAAGTGAAAGATTATTTTTACCGGGCTTTAAACCGGAGGCGTATAAATATTTAAAAGCATTTGATATTTTTGCTCTCCCCTCGCTTAAAGAAGGTCTACCCTACGTGCTCTTGGAGGCCGGCCAGGCCGGCTTGCCCGTCGTCGCCTCAAACCTCGGCGGCATCCCCGATATTATCACTGACAAAGTCTCCGGCCTCCTAATCGACCCCCAAAATCTAAACAGTTTAACTAACGCTTTGTCTGATTTATTAACTAACGAGACTCTCGCCCAAACCTACGGCCACACCCTCGCCCAAACTGTATCCACTAAATTCTCTAAATCAAAGATGTTAGAGGAGACTTTTAGATTGTATAAAAAATAAAGTCCTGCTCTAAATTTTTAGAGCAGGACCACTGATTACAGAAAATCTACTTACGAAGACGGAACACGATCTCAGAGCCGAGAAGCCACTGATCGCCCGGAAGCGTCCAATAAGCACGCAGCCAACGCTTGCCGCGGACGTCCCGCTCGAGCTTGAACACGCGCGGACGGCCACCGGAGTCGGTAATCTGGTTCATAGCAAGCCAGCAAACATCGCCCGTAGGTTGATCCTTGAGGTCTCGCCGAATTGCCGGACCATCACCAGGCTCACAGAGAGCATAGCCGAGTTCAAGAATGCGAGTCCAGATTTGAGAAGTGGTCGGATTTTCGGTAAATCCCAAATCCTTCACTTTCACCCGAGCAAATTTGACGCGCTCTTTTGGTCCCGGTTTCCAGGCTGGCTTAGACATTATGTCTTTGGCCCAGTCGGAAACTTCGATACCAGCTGCAGACAGTTCAGCCAGGAGTTCGTCTTTTGACTTCCCACCCACTTCGGTTTCGAGGTAGATGGGGAAGACAGGACCGCGAGTGGAATATTTGCGAATCCCTTCTTTCAAATGCTTTTGAAATTCGCCACCCTTGGTGAAAAGTTCTTGAAGGTCCTCTTTACCCAGCCCTTGCTCGACAAGAGCCTGTTCGGCAGCATCTTCCACAAACCGATAGTATTGCTTGCGTTGCTTGGACGTGATCGGCATGGCCGTCATTATCCGTCTCCTTTTTGTAATGTCTTCTCCGGAGCCTGCCGGACACAGTGTGGTAGATTAGTCTACCTCTATCTCCTGTTATACATCCATTAGGTTAAAAAGTCAATATTAGAAAATATGTTGTAAAAAAGGGTTATTGCGGGCCGACGAACTCGTTATGCATGTCGTCGCGGTGGGCGGCGCGGCCATAGCGGCGCATCCCCATCACCATCCCCAGGCCCAAAAACTCGGCCACTATGTGCGAGCCGCCGTAGGACATAAAAGGGAAGGGTAAGCCCGTCACCGGCAATAAGCCAATATTCATCCCCACATGGATGGTAAAGTGGGTCATAAAAGCAATGGCCAAGCCGGCCGCAAATAAGGTCTCAAAGTTGGAGGCCCCCACGCGCGCGGCATCAATTAAGCGCCAAATAATCACCCCAAATAAAATAAACAAAAAGAGGACACCCACAAAACCCCATTCCTCGGCAAAAGCGGCAAAAATAAAATCCGTCTCATACTCGGGTAAAAACTCGAGTCTGGACTGCGTGCCATACCCCACGCCCTTGCCCCACCACTGACCAGAGCCCACCGCCACCATGGACTGAAAAGCGTTGTACCCCGCGCCCTGGATGTCAGCCAGAGGGTGGATAAAAGTCAAAATCCGCGCCTTTTGATAAGGAGCAAACACAAACAGCCAAGCGATTAAAAAGGCGGCCGCGCCGATGCCGGCAACCATCAAGAGATGTTTTTTGGACACGCCGGAGACAATAATCATCCCGAGCCAGATCAAAAAGATAATCATCGCCGAGCCAAAGTCCGGCTGGAGCAAAATGAGGACAAATGGGATAAAAGCGTAAAGACCGGAGACAATGATGTGACGGATATGGGCGATCTCAATATGGCGCCGGCTAAAATATTTGGCTAAAACCAAAATCAAGACCAGCTTCATAAAATCGGCCGGCTGGAGCGACACCGCGCCCAGCGAGAACCAGCTTTGCGCTCCCTTAACCACCACGCCGAGGACGGTAACCAAGCCAAGACCAATACTGCTCGCCACAAACAAGCCGGCCACCACCCCGCTCTGCCGTAAAAAGCGCCAGTCAACGGTGCTGGCAAGCACCAGTACCGCGAGCGCAATCGCCACCCAGATAATCTGCCGGCTAAAAAAGTAGCTCTGGCTAGTAAAGGAGTTCATTGAGACCAAGCCGGCACTGCTCGTTAAAACGAGCGCCCCGACAATATACCAGTCAATAGCCGCCAAAAGCGGCAGGCGCTGCCACCACCCACTCATGGCTTAAAAGCGGACAACCGCGGCAAAATGGTAACGATCGCCGGCGCTTGGACAAACGGCATCGGCCAAGTAAAATATAAATCCCGCGTCTCGCCCGGCGCCAGCCGCTCCACAAACGTGCGGCTGGCGGCAAAAACATTTTCATCATTGCCGGCGACCAAAACATAAATGCCGATGTCGGTGTAGTCAACGACGGCCGGATTAGTGATGGCGGCGCCTAATCGCGGCGCCGGATCATTAATAAAACTTTTGCGGCTGGTATTAAAAACGGGCACTTCCCGGACCGGCTTTTCCCACACTGGCGGAGTAATGGTCACTAAAGCGCGGGTAGGCGTCCGGCCGCCGGCGACCGGTATATTAGTCTCTAAAATAACCGCCGTCTCGCCGGGATTAATAAAAGTCTCACCCGAGCGGCGAGTTACCACGCCGCCGGCGGCATCAAGCAGTTTTAACTCATAGGCTACCCGGCGACTGCCGACCGTCAAATTTTGGTTTTGGATTAAGGCGGCCACATACCACTCGCCCTCTCGGGCCGGCAACACCCGCGCCCACAGCACTTTAAGCGGCGCCACGGCATTAGCGCAAATTTGCGGACAAGAGCCGCCGCAGTCGATGCCGGTCTCATCTTGATTTTTCTCGCCGTCGGAGCAGTTGGGAGCCGGCCATAATACCCAAGCCAGAACACCGGCAATGACTAATAAAACCCCGACGACGAGCAGGCCGATGGTAATTTGGCGTTGTCTCCCCCAGCGCGACATATGGTCGCATCATAACATAAAACCGGGAGCTCGTTTAGATATTTTATTCTGGCGGCTACCTACTCTCCCTTGTGAGTACCATCGGCACTACGGTGCTTAACGACTCTGTTCGGAATGGTAAGAGGTGTGACCACCGCGTCAAACCACCAGAAGAAAATATCCAAAATAATCAAAAGCAAGTACAGTTGCTAAGCAAATTTCCTAATGGGAATGGACGAATTAGTACTTCACGGCTCAATCCATTACTGGACTTACACCTAAAGCCTATCAACGTGGTCATCTCCCACGAGTCTCATAACGAATGTTAATCTTGAAGTTGGCTTCCCTCTTAGATGCTTTCAGAGGTTATCCATTCCCGAC
>CAZZPK010000006.1:0-47249 GCA_964655995.1 uncultured Candidatus Saccharibacteria bacterium | reverse complement strand
CGGCGAAACTCGCAGCAGTTTTTGAGGCAGGATTTCCAAGCGCAAAGCATAGTGAACATTCTTATTCAGTTTGCCAAGACGTAGCTCAAACACGGTGCCCGCCCGGCGCATCAGCTTCTTACAGGTCTCCGAGACTGCCAATTCGTCTGGTATCCTAATCGAGGGCGTAAGCAACTCACCATGGAAATCTGACGGCGCGAGCTGCGAGGACGCACCGCCACAGTTGACCTGAACTGCAAAATTACTCTTGGTACAGACCTTGTCGATTCCACCACCATTGTTATAAACAACGTTGTCGCCATAGTAATCGTCACCAGGCATGCCAAGCGCTCTTATCGTCCTACCCGACTCTGAAAACACGACGTGTGGTGAAACACAAAGTAGTTTTGCATCATCCCAGTCATCCGGCAACTGAAAGAAAATGTCATATATCTCCCGAGATTGTATGGATGCACTGTCTTTGGTACCTAGATAGATGTATTCACCGAGGAAACGTACCGTAAAATAGCGTGAAGAGAGCAGTGAGATACACATTCGTCAACTTCCTTCCCCATCTCGTGTCAAAATCAAGGACTCCCTCAGCAGCCAGTTGCAAAAGACATCACCATAGCAATCAAAGCGAGAACACCACTTGTAAGTCGTTGGTGGTGCAAGCATCCTGCCTACTCGCCACGCGGGATTTCGCGTCCAGCATACCTTTTGCAAAAGGCTGCCAGGCAACAGCGACCGCATTACTATCGCTCATGAGGCTCGCTCAAATATAATCCTATTGATATCTCAGCTCCCAGTTTCTTCAGTGTAGGACCAACATGCTGTTTGTTTCGTCTGCGGTATGTCGCTCGACGCTTGAAGTTCTCTTTCGACGCCATTTTCGTCTCCAACGATTGGGCAAGTTCGCGGTCAGTTCCTCTTGCACGGACCGTAACGTCACTATAAGAAAGCGGATGCAGGTAGATCGCCGACGCATCGAATCATGCTATTGGTCATCGTAACGTATTCATGGCCTTATAGTTCCGAGAATTGAAACGCTTACTGTCTCAATGAGGTCGCCTTCTCGTACTCGGAACTGAAGGTTTCCCCTTTTCTCGCCTTGGGTAGCGACTTTAGCTGGTACGGCGTGGATACGATAACTTCGATTGGGCCTAATTGTCTCGACTTCCCCTGCTACGCCAGGAATTGTGGTCGACACGTCGCTAATCTGAAATTCTGACTCGCTTTCCACCTGAACATGGCCTGCCCGGCCTGTCGCTCCGGCTTCGGCCGTGAACAGCAGGACGCGTGGGGAAACTTTGTACTCGACCCCAACAAACTGTGCGGACACTGGAATGTCGAACACGGCCATCCGCTGGGCATCTGTCGTAACGGTTACTTTGCCCGAGAACGGACCAGCGGACTCAGGGGAAGTGAGAGCGATATCGATGACACGACAGCCATCATTGCATATTTTTGCGGAGAGCCCAGAGTCGGATACGACACGCACAATCCGGACATCTTTCGACTCGCCCAGGGTGAGCTTGATGCTAGTAGCGGGGGTGGATTTCAATTTCACCTTGCCAAAATCCACCACGGGCGGTACTACATTAAACTCCGGCAAAATATCCGCAGTGACTTGGACCGTCGCCGTCCAATTGGGGGGTGCCTTTGCCGAGACAGACACGGTTGACCGCACCTGGTTCGATGGATAATCCGAGAGATCAAGTTCGATTGTAAGCGTGACCTCTTTTCCGGGACCTATCAACAAGCGGTCTACAGACACTTCCGTGCATGGGCAGGACGATTCTGGAGGTTCTATTTCGACTACTCGATTACTTGTATTGCGAATCGTCACCGACTTGTGATGGATTTTGTGCGCACTTATAGTGCCGAAGTCCACTGACTCCGTCGAGACGCCCAATGGATTGGGAGATAATTCCTCACCAGAACCCGAACTTGCCGCTTGCGCGCAAACCAAACAAGCGAGTGAGTAGTAAATGAGTGCTCGTATCGGCATTTCTTTTGCGCGTGCTCCGGTTAATTGTCCAGTTCGGGTGCCTGTTCTCTTGACGGCGCGCTGACTGAGACGGCTCGACCAATTTCGAGCTCAGACCGCCCTTCGGGAATCAGTCTTTCCAGTAGTTTTCCTGTCGCTTCTGCCGCGTTTTGCCACGAGAAGCCTTCGTACATTCTGCGGGCTTCAAGTGAAAGCCGTCCTCGCAATTGACTGTCCTCGATAATCTTGCAGAGCGTGCCGCGAAGCTCTTCGAGATTTCCGTACGGTGTCAATATGCCTGTCACCCCATCCAAAACGGAATCGCACAGGCCGGGCACGTTGTAACCGACTGTTGGCGTGCCGCTGAGAGACGCTTCGGGCACTGTAAGTCCAAACCCCTCCTTCGACGACGGGAACGCCATGATCCAGGACTCCTGGTACAGTTTGCATTTCACTTCTTCGGACACATAGCCGAGAAACTGCACACGGTGGTCTAAGTTTAGGTTGGCTGCAAACCCACGTAGTGCAGGAAGTGCGTCGCCGGTTCCGGCGATTCGGATTGTCAGTTCAGGATATTCCTTTAGCAGGGCCGGGGCGATTCGGAGCAGGTGGTCGACACCTTTATACGCCCGTATCCGGCCGAGATAGAGAATCGACGGGTGAAGTGACTTCGGTCCTGGTAGGTACCGGTGGGTTTCGGCACCGTACGGAGCATGGAGGAGATTTTGTTCAGGCAAACCAAGTCTTTTTAATTCGGAGATTGTGCTGCATGATCCAGCCATGATTGGCGTACGCTGGTAAACTGCGGGTACAAGGAATTCCCAAGCCCGCACGATATCGGCAATCGGACGATTAAGCTCGATATAAGCGCTGTGACCGAAAAGGTGGTGCACGAAACTTGCCATGGGTCGCCGGACAAAGCACGGCGAATACAGTGGCAGTTTGTTCATGAATTCCAACACGAATTCTGGTTCAATCCGCCTTGATTCGGCGGCATACGCCAGCGGCAATGCTAAATGATACGTCTTGTCGGTCGCAATGCGCCAGACCCGGATTCCATCAACAATCTCACGAGTTAGGCAGCCCCGGTATCGGGCACAAATGGCATGTACTTCCCATCCTTGGCTGGCAAGAAAGCCAAATACTTTCCAGATGTGCACTTCGGCGCCACCCGCAGCCGGGTTGGTAATGTCGCGCCAATTGAGGAGAAGTATCTTTGGGTGCCTGCCAGCTTGAACCTGCCCACCGGGCACCCGGCCCGCTTCATCAGATCGCATCGCGAAACCCCACTTTTCGAACGAAGAAACGAAAGATGCTATGTTGTTCGGGCCAGTGTATTAGTTCACGTTACTTTCGTCAAGTAGAATCTTGCCGGCCGTGGCGACGCGACTATGGAACACGCCGGACAGTGTGCTAAACTCGCCGTGCTATGAGACTCTCACGCCTGAAACTCGACTATATCCGAACGAATTACATGCGCCACAGCGACAATAAACTCGCCCGGTCGCTGGGTCTGGCCAAAGGGGACGTCCAGAAGGTCCGGGACCTCCTCAAACTCGAACGAACCGCTGCCGAGCGGGAATTCATACTTCGCCATCCGGATGCACCGCTCGAGCCGTATCTGGGATGGATGCCCCAGCCGGCCGGGGTATTCCGTTTTACCTTTGTGGATGCGCTATTGGCGTTAGCGTGCGGAGCATTTGCGCTCGTCATTTACACCCTGACGCTTTGTCCCACGGTACCGGGCGAGGACGGCGGTGAACTCATCACCGCCGCCTATACCTTGGGCATTGCCCATCCGCCGGGATACCCTCTCTGGTGCATACTGGGAAAACTCTTTACTTTCATCCCATTTGGGTCGATTGCGTGGCGCGTGAATTTCATGTCCGCCGTATTCGGCGCGCTGACCATCGCGTCCGTCTATTTCGTCGCGGTAAAGCTGACGAGGAGTCGCTACGCCAGCGTCTGCGGAGCACTGTTGCTCGCCTTCTCGATGGAATTCTGGGAGCAGAGCGTCATCGCCGAAGTGTACACCTTAAACCTTTTCTTTATTGCGCTTTGCCTGCTTCTGCTAATCATTTGGTACGAACATCGCACGCAGCTTGCGCTCTATTCGTTCGCGACGGTGTTCGGGTTCAGCCTTTGCAATCACCACACGATGCCGTTTCTCGCGCCCATGTTTCTGGCGTTTCTGGCGATTGTTGATCGAGAACCGTGGCGCCGCTGGCCTCTGTATGTGACATGCCTCGTGCTTTCCCTGCTACCGTTGAGCTTGTACGCCTACCTCCCGATTCGAAGCGCGGCGAATCCACCCGTGGATTGGGGCAATCCGGAGACTTGGGGCAATTTCTGGGAGGTGGTGACCCGCAAACAGTACACCTTCAGCTTTACAAAGAATCTGAGGTCGCCGGAACGTTTTTTCGGTCAGGCGCTTGTATTTGCGACCCTACCGGGAGTCGAACCCGGCTTCCAAGCTTGAAAAGCTTGTGTCCTAACCGATAGACGATAGGGCCTAAAAACGCTTAAATTCTAACAATTTTTGGCTTTTTTGGCAAAAAGTGGTAGGATGATCCCAGTTTTGGAGGGTTGGCTGAGAGGTCGAAAGCACCGCATTCGAAACGCGGCAAGGGAGCAATCTCTTCGGGGGTTCGAATCCTCCACCCTCCGCCAGAATTAAAAATTGGTCGATTAGCTCAGCTGGTTAGAGCGCCACATTGACATTGTGGAGGTCACAAGTTCAAATCTTGTATCGACCACCAAGACAAAATAAATCTAATGCACTTCAGCGCCGATAAAAGTGACAACTAGATACAGCAAGATAATGCCCAATATGGTCATGATAGTCGTCCAGTGGGTGGGGTGGGCGTGATGACTCTCGGGCAGGAGATCGGAGGCGCCAATGTAGAGGAAAAAGCCTGCAAATAAGGCAAGCACCAGTCCGAGGGTGGCCTCGGGCAGGGTAAAAAGCATGGTGGAGGCAATGCCTAGCACCGGTGCCGCGGCATCGGTGAGTAGCCAGCGCAGAGCCTGTCGACGCTCGCCGCCGTTTTTAATAATCAAACCAACAGTGTTGATCCCGTCGGAGAAGCCGTGCGCGAGCACCGCCAGCGCCACCACTGCCCCTACCGCCGGCGAAATTTTAAACGCCAAACCGATCGCCGCCCCATCGAGAAAGCTGTGCACCGAGATGCTCCCCGCTCCCAGCACTCCACGATTTAAAACAGACGGATTTTGCTCATTATGCTCATGGGTATGAAAGTGGAAAAATCGATCCAAAATTAAATAACAAACAAAGCCCAGCGCCACCACAGTCATCACCGTCCCCACCTCATAGCTCTCCCCCGCCAATTCGAGAGCCTCGGGGATCAGATCAAAAAAGGCCACGCCGATCACCGCGCCGGCGCTAAAGCCCAAAATCAAATGGAGTCGGTCCCTAAAACGGAGAGCAAAAAAACCGCCCAGCAAGGTGGCCAAAAAAGCGGCTAAGCTGACCAAAATAAGCATTAATTAATACTAACGTAAGCACGGCCTTTATGCTAGTCTAAATTGATGCGGATTTTAGCCATTGAGACGAGTTGTGACGACACGGCGGTAAGCCTGGTGGAGGCCGGCGGCGATTTAAGCGCGCCCCAATTTACCGTGCTGGCCCACGAGGTCTCGTCGCAGACGGCCACTCACGCCGCCTGGGGCGGCGTGGTCCCCGCTCTCGCCAAACGCGAGCATGGTAAAAATTTAGTGCCATTACTGACGCAAGTATTGACTAAAGTAGAAGTGAGCGAGGATAAGCCAGAGATTAATAAAATAGAGCTAGAAAAAATTCTAGAACGAGAAGTAGAATTAAAAGATAATTTAATTAATTTTTTAAGCAAGACGCCGGTGCCTAAAATAGACGCCATTGCCGTCACCCAAGGTCCCGGCCTGGAGCCGGCGCTGTGGGTGGGGCTAAATGCCGCTCGGGCTTTGGCGCTTGCTTGGGGTAAGCCCTTGATCCCGGCGAATCATTTAGAGGGGCATATTATCTCGCCATTAACCGAGCCGATTACCATTAAATTTCCAGCGCTGGCTTTAATTGTGAGCGGCGGGCACACTGAGCTCGATCTCGTCCACGAGTGGGGTAAGTACGAGCAAATCGGCGCCACCCGCGACGACGCCGTGGGCGAGGCCTTTGATAAAGTGGCGCGTTTGATGGGCCTGTCTTACCCCGGCGGACCGGAGATTAGTCGCCTCGCCTCTTATTGTCAAGGCGTTGCCTTGACAGAAAAATGGCAGTTGCCGCGGCCGATGATTGACTCACCGGATTTTGACTTCTCTTTTTCCGGCTTAAAAACGGCAGTGCGTTACGCTATCGAGAAGCATGGCGAGATGAGCGAGAAAGATAAGCAAACGTTAGCGCATGAGTTCCAAAATGCCGTAATCGACGTCTTAACTGTCAAAACTAAAAAAGCGCTTGAGCAATTTAATATTCAAACTTTAATTATCGGCGGCGGGGTGGTGGCCAATGTGGCCCTGCGTGAGAGTTTTACTAATTTAGCTAAAGAAAATAATTTAACTCTCCTCCTCCCCAACCAAGCGCTCTCCACCGACAATGCCACCATGATCGCCATGGCCGCTTACATCCGCTATCTTAAAAATGAGTTTATTGCTCCCGACCAAATCCCCTCCGCCGACACCCTAATCGCTCGAGGCACTTTACCACTGACAAAATAAAAACGCGTAGCGAGTTTTTTCAAACCCACTACGCGTCTCAAATTTTTGGGAGAAGAAATTTACTTCTCTTCCTCGTCCCAACCTCCCCCAAGTGTCCGGCCAACATAACTCGTGACCAGACCGAGGGGGATGCCGATGAAAAAAGCGCCGACGGGACCTGGCGCACCAATAAAATAGAACGCCAGAAATGCCATCACCACAAATACCAAACCCAGCCCCACTGTTATCTTTATCGATTTTGGCATGACAAACCCCTTTCTGTTGTTTTTGGTTGTTGTCCTTTTAACTATCTTTCTTAATTATACACCCATTCAATCAAAAAGTCAAGATAGTGCCAAAATAGGCTTATTTTGTGGTATTATTTGCATAAATGGCTCAAATTCCCGAGAAATTGACTAAACCTTATGACCCCGCCCAGACTGAAGGGCGGATTTATGCGGAATGGGAGCAAAATGGTTTGTTTAAGCCGCAAGGTGATGGCTCCCCTTTTACCATCGTCATGCCGCCACCTAATGCCAATGGCAATTTGCATGTTGGCCACGGCTTGGCTATTACCCTCGAGGACATTATGACCCGTTATGCCCGCATGCGGGGCCAGCGCGCCCTCTGGGTCCCGGGCGCCGATCACGCCGGCTTTGAAACCCAAATTGTTTACGAGAAGAAATTGGAAAAAGAAGGGCGATCTCGTTTTAAACTGTCGGCCCAAGAGCTCTACGACGAGATTTTAGCTTTTACTTTGGAAAATAAAAAAAATATGGAGGCCCAGGTGCGCCGCCTTGGCGCCTCATGCGACTGGGAGCGGGAAAAATTTACTTTAGACCCCGAAGTTGTAGCGGAGGTCGGCCGCACGTTTAAAAAGATGTTTGACGACGGCCTCATTTACCGCGGCGAGCGCATTGTTAACTGGTGCTCCAAGCACGGCACCTCGCTCTCCGACGTGGAGACCGAGTTTGTGGAGCAAGTTGATCCGCTTTACTACCTCCAGTACGGACCGTTTGTCATCGCCACCGCCCGCCCCGAGACCAAGTTTGGCGACAAGTACGTGGTAATGCACCCCGACGATGAGCGCTACGCTAAATATGAGCATGGCCAACAAATTGCGCTTGAGTGGATCAATGGCCCCATTACCGCCACCATTATCAAAGACGATGTTATCGATATGAGCTTTGGTACCGGCGTAATGACGATCACCCCGTGGCACGATGCCACCGACTTTGAGATCGCCAAGCGCCACCATTTAACTAAAGAGCAGATTATCGACGAGCAGGGCAAGCTGTTGCCGGTGGCCGGCGAGCTGGCCGGTTTAAAAATCAAAGAGGCGCGCACAAAGATTATTGAAAAGTTAAAAGAGAAAGGTTTGGTGGTTAAGGTCGAGGAGGGTTACAAACACGCCGTCAAAGTGTGCTACAAGTGCCACACCGCCATCGAGCCGCAGATTCGCGATCAGTGGTTTGTAAAGATGAAGCCGCTCGCCGATAAAGCCATCACCGCGGTTAATAATGGGGAGGTTAAGTTTATCCCCGACAATCAGCGCAAAATATTTTTGTATTGGATGGAAAATACCATTGACTGGAATATCTCGCGCCAAATTGTCTGGGGCATACCGATACCGGCCAAAATTTGTGATACTTGCCGCACCGGCGTACCCGACCTAGACAACACGGTTACCGCCTGCCCGAGCTGTGGCGGCCAGATGCGCCAAGATACCGACACTTTTGACACCTGGTTCTCGAGCGGCCAGTGGCCGCTCTTGGTGCTCGGCTACCCGGATCACCAGGACTTTAAAACTTTTTACCCCACCAGCGTAATGGAGACGGGCCACGACCTCATTTTTAAGTGGGTGCCGCGGATGGTGATCTTTGGCCTTTACTTAACCGGCCAAGCTCCCTTTAGTACCGTGTATCTGCACGGCCTGGTCAATGACGCCCAGGGGCAAAAGATGAGCAAATCCAAAGGCAATGTCACGAGTCCCGAGGAGCTCATTAAAGAGTTTGGCACCGACGCCTTGCGCATGGCCCTGGTGGTGGGCAATACGCCCGGCATGGACCTGGCGCTCTCGCGCGACAAAGTCAAAGCCTACAAGCACTTTGCCAACAAATTGTGGAATGTCAGCCGTTTTATCATTACCGAGCTTGAGGCAAACAGCGAGTGGCGCAAAACTGAGCTAAACGCGGACGACCGAGCCGTCTTAACCGAGTGTGAGGAAATAATCCGCGAGGTAACCGCCGATATCGACAATTACCGATTTCACTTAGCGGCCGAAAAATTGTATCATTATGTATGGCATAGGTTGGCCGATGTGATTATCGAGGAGTCCAAACCGATTTTAAAAAGTGCCCAGGCCAACTCCCGGCGGCAGTTGTTGTTTAAGATTTTAGACGCTTGCCTGCGCGCCCTGCATCCGTTTATGCCGTTTATTACCGAGGAGCTCTGGTCGCTTTTGACTCCTTATCAAAATCAAACCGACCATAAGCCGCTCATTATCACCCCATGGCCACCGTTCTCAACTTCATAACCGAGTCGCCTCATTTGGCCGCCTTAATCGGCGGAGTGGCGCCGGCATTGGTTTGGCTTTGGTTTTGGCTGCGAGAAGATAGCTCCCGTCCGGAGCCCAAGCGCCTGATCCTAGCTTCCTTTTTACTAGGCGGCGTGGCCGTATTTTTAGCCTTTATTTTAGAGCGAGTGGCTTTGGCGATTATTGCGCCTGACTTTTTGCCGTCCGACTCTTTACTCAACTTGCCGCTAGACCAGCAAATCACCGTTATTTTGGTGTGGTCATTGATCGAGGAGTTTATTAAATATGCCTTGGCGGCGGTGACCATCTTCCGCACCGCCTCTTTTGATGAGCCGGTAGATGCCATGATCTACATGATCACGGTAGCGCTGGGCTTTAGCGCGGTAGAGAACAGCCTCTTTTTGATCAATGCCAGCGCCTTAGGCGGCGCGGCCGAGCTCTTTTTGACCGGTAATTTGCGCTTTTTGGGCGCCACTATCTTGCATGTTGTTTCCTCGGCGGCTATCGGCGGCATGGTGGCACTCTCCTTTTACGCCTCGCATCTCAAAAAAGTGGAATATTTTTTGGTGGGGTTATGCACCGCCACTGGATTGCACGCCTTGTTTAATTTTTTTATAATTAGTGCTGACAGTAGCGATATTATCAAAGTGCTAGCGTTCTTGTGGTTGGGCGCCATTTTAATTTTGCTCCTGTTTGAGCGGGTCAAGAGAAATTACATCTATGTCTAAAGAAAAACGATCATTTTTTGAGCGTATCACCGGCAGCGTCTCGGCCGATGAGACCGCCGTTGACACCTCCGTCAACGGTAAGCCTGGTCCCGCCGCGCCCGGATGGCTCGAGGACGAGCCGGAGGAGGGCGAGCTCTCGGTAGACGTATACCAAACGCCAACCGAGATTGTGATCCAGTCTATGGTCGCCGGCGTCAAGCCGGAAGATTTAAATATCACCATTACCCGCGAGATGGTCACCATTAAAGGCCGTCGCGAGCGCCCCAGCTCGGCGGATGACGAAGATTATTTCCAAAAAGAATTATACTGGGGCTCGTTTAGCCGCACTATTTTGCTACCCGCCGAGGTGGAAGCCGAGGAGTCTGAGGCCACCGAGCGCTTTGGTCTCCTCACCTTGCGCCTGCCTAAAATCGACAAAGCCAAAATCCAAAAAGTAAAAGTAAGATCCGTGTAAAGTGGCTGCGCCACGTGAACACGTAGTGTTTTTACGTGGTGCCGAGGGCCGGTCTCGAACCGGCGACCTACCGCTCTTCAGGCGGACGCTCTACCAACTGAGCTACCTCGGCGCGTTACAGGGCTATCATACCAAGATTTTGATATATTTCAATCAAAGGTTTTAAATACGGCTCGAGATAATAAAAGGTCCCCAGGGTAATGCCGATCACCACCACCCACCGCAAAACAAACCACAAAAACTGCCGCCGCTGATAGCCCAGCAATTTGCGCAAAATCCGGTTGTTGTCGGCGGCTAAATTTTTAATTTCGTCCAATTCGGAGTTAGTCACAGTTTTATTATAACACGTCTTGACGCCCCGGCCAGCCGGGCGCACAATTAAATTAGAGGGCACTTTCACTTCAACCGCAACTTCCACTAGGGAGGGTAGTGTGATGGCAACACAAATTGCAGTGCAAAACAACTGGCGACAAGATCAGTTGAGTAATGAGCAAATTTTCCAAATTCGCTGTCAGTCTGAGCGTTTTGTGGTCTGGGGCTTTGTCCCGTTAGTCGTCCCCAGAGGACAATACCGCCGTACTGGGATGTGGGGACGATTTGACCAGCGACGTGAAGACCTGCAGATAGACTCCGACGGCTTTTTCCTAAACAATACTCCATTGATAAGCCGGACTACTCGCGAGATTAATGTCCACCGTCCACCATTATGCACCCTGCCGAGTAAGTTTATTATCGGCCCACATGATGCCCTGTATATCGATGAGGACGGTGGCATCTGGTTGGGCCATAATGATCTGCCACTGTTCGGCCCGATGTCTAAGATCCGTCAGGCCGAATTTACTCGGCATGTGGAAAAGAGCAGTCATTGGAAATTTCTTCCTTATTGGCATGGGCGGTTAAACATCGACGGCACTGTGGTCACAATCCAGTGACAACATGTCGCTCTAGTCATTAAGCGCCCCTCGACGAGCTCGGGGCGCTTTTTATTTTGTGCTATATTATCCTCAAGCTCCTGTAGTTCAACGGATAGAACAACCCCGTCCTAAGGGGTAAATGTAGGTTCGATTCCTACTAGGAGCACCCTTCGACAAAGCCTCAGGGTTAAATCCTAAACCCCGAGTAATGAGCCCAACTTAGCCTGGTCGAAGCCGACAACAATGTCGCCGTCGATGGCGATAACCGGCACGCCGAGCTGGCCGCTCCTCTCGACCATCTCCTTGCGCCTGGCGGCGTCAACCGCCACATTAAAATCCTCAAAAGCGATATTGTGTTCAGTAAAAAACTGCTTGGCTAGTTGGCAGTAATGGCAGGTCGGTGTGGAGTAAATGGTCACTTTTTTCATCATATTGAAAAATTTATTAGTTAATATCCTTATTTTACCATACTGGTCAAATAGTCTCCAAGCTCGTCATTTGGGGCCGCCTTATTAGGCTTAACATGGCCACATTTAAGGCAAACATGCTCGATAATAAACTCCCCGCCCTCCAGTTTAACCGCTTTAGGCTCCATCGGGCCGCCGCAAGCGGCGGCCCGATCCCCCGGCGTCTCATCCACATGTTTGCTCCACAAGCACTTGGGGCAATGATTGGTATACCCATCGCCCGTCACCCACTCACCGCACTTTTCACACCCAAAATCCTCTTTAACTTTTTTAAATACTTGGGACATATTTATCCTCGACCCTCATTTGGTCTAGGAGATGGCACAAAATTTGGCAAAACATTTAACGTTGTAAGTATTAAATGAATATAGTTTAACTTTTCTTGATACTCATTTAAATTCACGCTTTTGTTAATCCCGTAATTAACATGCACATCTGAAGAAAGTGAAAAATAAAACATAGAACCTAAACCATCAGAATCAACAAAACCTTCAGCTATAATTTGTCTACCATCTACAACTACAATTTCCGTTGCACGTTTTGCACCAGACCCAACCCCAGTAGGACCACATGGTCCAATAGATTCCCTTGCGATTTTTATGTACCAAGATGATTCAGTGTCATTAATTGACACACAAGTAGATGAACGCCAAGCATCCACGTATGATAAGTTATCTTCAAGTGAATTAGTTACCCATTCATTATTACGAAAACCAATTCCAACTAAACTGACTGTTACATTACTCGGATATTTTACCGAGTAACCATGATAAGTATTAGTATATAATTTCCATCCAGCAGTCGGATCATTTTGAACTATAGTTTGAGTCGGCACATTTTGCTCATTAACTGTCGCTGTATCATCTGTTTTAGAGATATCAGTCTTTTCTACTGGTTTATTAATACTCCAGTACACAAATCCGCCGCCAATAATAACCAATAGAATTACTATTAAAGTGACGGTGTTACTAAAACCTCGGTTATAATTTTTCATAATTTAACCATACCACAAATTATCTGTGCGGGATATGGGAATCGGACCCATGTCTCATCCTTGGGAAGGACGTGTTCTACCACTGAACCAATCCCGCATTTTTAGTCTCGCTTAAATGCTGCTTCAAACAATCTCTGCCAAAGCGACACCTCGGTGGTTGAGGCGTTGGAGGAGGCACTCGAGCCGTCCTCCACCACCGTAATCACCTGCTCCCCGGGCAAAACAACAGGGAAATTGGCCCGGATCTCGGCCTCCTCGCCCCGCGGCGTTTTAAGGAGCTCTACGGCCGCCAAAAGAGTCTCATAGCGGCGACCGAGCTCCGCTTGGACCCGCTCGGTCTCGGCTCGATGCACCGCCGTGGACGTTTGCTTTTGATATAAAAAGTAAACTGATTTGGTCAAAATTGCCGCCGCTAAAAATAACACGACAATCAAGGATAATTTAAAGACCGAGCGATAACGTCTGCCTTGCCAGCGAGCCATAGTGACTGTATAGTACTATACATGAGCATCATGAGCAAACCAAAAAACAAAGTCTCCTGGCCCTGGGCCGCGGTCGGATTGATCGTCATCGCCGGGATGATTCTCCTTTACTTGGCTCCTCTCTTTGCCTAGCGCCCATCGGCTCGCATCATTTTTAAAAAAACGTCGTTGGGGATCTCCACTTGGCCCCGGGCCTGCATCTTTTTTTTGCCCTTTTTTTGCTTCTCGCGGAGCTTCATCTTGCGAGTAATATCACCACCGTATAAGTAATCAGTAACATCCTTGCGCAGTGCTGCAAGCGTCTCGGAGGCAATAATGCGCCCCAGCGCCTGAGCCTGGATTTTAACCACAATCAATTGCCGCGGCAGCAATTTGGCCAATTTTTCCACCGCCTCTTTGGCCTCCTGCTCCACCCGCCGCCGCGCCACCACTCGGGAGAAGGCCGGCACCGCCTCTCCGTTAACCAACAAGTCGAGCCGTACCACCTCGGCCGGCCGCCACTCGTCAAGCTGATACGAGAGCGAGGCAAAGCCCGAGGAAACGCTTTTAAGCTCGTCAAAAAAATGACGCATCAGCTCGCGCAAGGGCATCTCAAGCGCCAGCGCTGTGCGTCCGGCCGACCAATTGTCGGTGTGAGTAATAACCGCCTCATGCTCATAAAGGAGCGGCATAATCGACTTTAAATACTCCGGCGGCGTAATAAGCATTACCTTGACCAAGCGCTCGCGGACAGCATAGCCCTTAGTCTCGAGAGGAAAGCGGGTGGGCGAGTAAATAAGCGCTGTTTCGCCTGTCGCCTGATTAGTCACCTCGTAGCTGATCGTCGGCGTCGCCACAATGAGCTCCAAATTAAACTCGCGCTTGAGCCGCTCGGTAATAATCTCCAAATGGAGCATACCCAAAAAGCCGACTCTGAATCCCCGCCCCAAAGCTCCCGACGACTCCTCCTCAAAGGTAAAAGCCGAGTCCGAGAGATTAAGCCGCTCCAAAGCCTGTTTTAAAATAGTAAAATCATCTTGGCTCTCGGGATAAACCGAGGCCCAGACCACCGGCCGCGGACGCTCATAGCCCGGCACAGCCGGCAGGGCCTCGCGGCCGGTTAAGGTGTCGCCCACATGAGCGAGCCCCGGCTTTTTAAGCCCGGTGACAATATAGCCGATCTCGCCGGCCCGGAGAGCGGTGGTTGGTGTCCGCTCCGGCGCAAAAAAACCAACCTCGCCCACCACGCAGCCCTCGCCGCTACCGACAAAATGGAGCGAGTCGCCGGCAGTTAAGACGCCATCTAACACCCGCACATACACAATCACCCCGCGATGGGTCGAATATTCAAAATCAAATACCAGCGCTCGACTCCCATTTTTATGGGCTGACTGAGGCGGCGGGATGCGTTTAACGATCTCGACCAACAGCTCGTCCACACCGGCGCCCGTTTTGCCGGACACGGCCAAAATCGTCGCCGGATCGATCTCCAACAACTTGGCCACTTCGGCACGTACCTCCGCCACCGCTGCCACCGGCAAATCGATTTTATTAAGCACCGGGATAATGGTTAAATTAAGCTCGCGAGCCAAAGAGAGCACCGACAAAGTTTGCGCCTGCACCCCCTGGGTGGCATCAACGAGCAACAGTACGCCCTCCACCGCCTTAAGCGCCCGCGACACCTCGTAAGAAAAGTCGATGTGTCCCGGCGTATCGATTAAATTTAATTCATACTGTTCGCCTTGGTGCTCATAACTCATGCGCACCGGCTGCATTTTAATCGTGATCCCCCGCTCGCGCTCCAAGTCCATCCGGTCCAAGACCTGATTTTTCATCTTCCTTTGCTCAATCGTGCCGGTACGCTCCAAGAGCCGGTCGGCCAAAGTGGACTTACCGTGATCAATGTGAGCAATAATACTAAAATTTCTAATCTTCTCCGCCATCGCCCTATCCTATCATAATCGCCAATTATTTAAATCTGATCGGTATGGTAATGGTTTTTAGCTTATCTCCGTCTTTGGCTCCATTACCAGTTATTTTTACTATACCCATATCGGTTTCCAAATAACTCATCTGTTCGCGATCACCAACCACCACCTCAAAATATGTTGGAAATTGTAGCCAGTTACTTGTTGTCCTAATCACCTCTCTACCAACAATCGCTTTACCATTGCCATCAAAAACCTCAACAAAGCCGATTTCCCCCTCATTGGCGGCCCAGCCATTGCCATCAAGATAACCCTTAACAGTAATCGGCAATGCCACCAAATCGTTGGCTTTAAAGGAAGTAATTACAATACCGCGAGTTGATTGACTTTCAGTATAAATCTCGGAATTAACATTCTCTTTTGGTGATAAAATAGATTGATCTTCGACGATGTTATTACCAAGCGCCGCTTCCTCCGTTTTTTGTTCCGACACAATTGATGGTTTATTTTTAAAATAATAAGTTCCCCCACCAATCGCCGCCACTGCAATAATTACCAGAATCAACGGTGCAACAGCACCCTTTTTGGTATTTTCCATATAAGATCAGTGTATCACAACTCGCCGGCTTCGGGCACCACAGTCTCTTGGGAGCGGCCGCGCGCGAGCGATTTGGCAAGCTCCATAATCTCCTGATTGCCAATGGTCCATAAAATTAGCGCCGTCACGGCAATACCAGCCAGCCCCGCCAGCAAACCTTGGGTAAATACGCCCAAGGTGGTCGAGAGCGGTATCGATTGACCAATCAAGAGCAAAACGCCGTAGGCGGCAACACCGCCGGCAAGCGAAGCGCCAAGCGACTCGGTTGTTGTCCGACGTAAACCGCTTTTTACCCAGCCAAAGTCGCGACGGAACCACCACCACAACAAACCACCCTGGACGATTACCCCCAGAGTAAAGGCTAGTGGTATCATCATAATAACCGTGCCCGGCACCTCCGACACCCTAAATAGTGACTCGACGGCAAGGCGGAAAGTGGTCGAGAGATTAAAGAGCGTCACTAGGCCCCAGGCTAAAAGCGAGGTAACGACCAACATCACGGCAGCGGCGACCAGAGGTTTTTTAGTTTTACCGCCGGCATAATAACCTCGGATTAAGAGCAGTACTAAATTTTGCGCCCCGAGCGAGAGGACAAAAATGGCCACAGCGGCGGCAGTGAGACGGGTAGCCGTCCAATCAAAGGCGCCCGCCCCTAAGATCACTCGGACAATATGGGCCCGCAACACCATAAACAGCACCATTACCGGCATTGACCAAAAAATAATATGCCGCGCCGCCCGACCAATATGGCTTAAAAATTCCGCCCGTGAGCCGCGCGTATACAAGGAGGTCAAGGTGGGGAAAGCGGCCACCGAGTAGCTTACCCCGATCAGAGCGAGCGGCACCGACTGTAAATTGAGAGCAAAGGTAAAAACAGCAATTGAGCCGAGCGGCAACAACGAGCCGAGCATTACCAGGCCTACTTGGACCAATTGATGGCAACCGAGTGTTACCGTCCGAGGCAAAGAGACAGCGAGCACCGGTTTAAGCTCCGTCCAGGTTGCCAAGCGCCAGCGCGGAGCAAATCCAAGCCGAAAAATCGTGGGCAATTGTATAGCCAAGTGGAGCAGGGCGCCCAGCGCCACACCCCAAGCCAAACCCTTAAGACCGAGCCAGGGATACAGCCACAAAATGCCAATAATAATGCCGAGATTGTAAAAAATCGGACTAAGCGAGTAAACAGCAAACCGTCGATAAGCTTGAGTAATGCTGGCAAATAAATTGGAAAGTCCCAACAAAAACGGCGAGAGCAAGATAATCCGCGAGAGCTCCGCAACTGCTGCTTGCTCGGCGATGCTAAACCCCGGCACTATCTTGCCGGTTAAGGCGGGCAAAGCCAAGTAAAGCGCGGCGCTGGTTGCCAGCATCAGTAAACTAAACCAAGTCACAACGCCGGAGAGAAAGTTTTTAGCCTCTTCCTCCTGATTCTCAGCCAAGCGGCCGAGCACAAACGGGATCAACACCGTTACCGACACCAGCGAGGCCACCAAAACATAAACCAGATCAGGGATGCGGAAAGCGGCGTAGTAAATATCGAGCTCGCGGCCAACGCCAAAAGTCCCAGCCAACAGACGGTCGCGAGCCAAACCTAAAAGTTGCGAGGCTAGCGCCGACGCTGAGAGAAAGAGGGCCGCCTGATGCAGACCGCTTAACTCGCGATCAAGGAGCTTAAGCAGATTACGAACCATGATTAATTGTCTTTAACCGGCAAAGTTGAGCGCTTGTCCGGAGTATCTTTGGCGCCGCTCGCAAAAGGCGCCCTCCCCGCCCGCAAATTAGCGAGAATCGACTTGATCTCGGTATTGTCGGGATTAAGTGCGGCAATAGCCTCAAACTGGGCAATAGCTGCCTGGCGATTGCCCAGCGCCGCCTCACTTAAGCCTAAAAAGTATTGGGCATTGGCATAATTAGGGATCAGGGCCGTCGCGCGCAAGAGGGCCTCCCGTGCCGGAGCGTAATCACTTGCCCGATAGCGCAAAAATCCTAGTTGGAAAAAGATGCCAGCGTCATTGGGCGAGAGTAAGGCGGCATTCTCGGCGCGGGTAATCGCTTGGCGCAAGTTGCCGTCCTCAATATCCATTTGGGCCAGCAAAAAGAGGGCCTCGGTATAATTGGGTTTTTTAGCCACCGCATTAAGTAAGTGAGTATAAGCCTGCTTGCTCGCGGTAAATGATCGCAAGCAGGCTTATACTCACCGCATTAAGTAAGTGAGTATAAGCCTGCTTGCGATCATTTACCGCGAGCTCTAATCGCGCCCGCAAAACATCAATAACCGGGCTGGTCGGATTATACTTGGCTGCCTCACTGTACACCTTAACCGCCTCATCATAAGCGCCCGGGACTTTAAGCGGCACCAAAGACTCGTAAACGCGAGCCAAGGCCAGCCAATTTGAAAAATTAAACCGATTAAGATCCAGGGCGCGATTGGCGGAGGTTAAAGTGCTAGCCAGCAAATTCTCAAATTGGGTGCGCAAAGTCTCGGGCGTACCCTGGTTAGTCGAGAGCAAGACGCCGATTTTAGCCAAACCGGCATCAACCAACACCCGGCGGTAAGTCTCGTCATCGCTCCAGCTGACGGCGGTTAAAAAGTAAGGTTCTGCCGCCTCCACCGACTGCCCAGCCTGGATAACAGCCAGACCTTCTTGATAGTAATAAATCGAGACTATTTTTTGAATCAAGAAATAGCCGGCGCCAATACTGAGGATCAAGCTAAAAATGACCGCCAAAATCGAGATAAAATTTATCCGCGGGTCGCTCACTAAGGATATTTGGTAAAGCGGCAGCCGTTTAATCGTCGTCAAAACGCCGAGAGTGATACCGGCCAAAGCGGCAGCGATTACCAGCAGGGCGGACCCGGGAACATAGATCAGAGTAAAGCTGGCGCCATACAGCGCGGCCAAAAAGACTACCAGCGCCAAACTGTGGCCGCTGCGATCGGTGCCGCCCGTACCCCAAATGCTCCGGACAACGCCAAACAGCCAGCTACCTAGCAAAAACAAAACTCCAAGCAGGCCGAGAGAACCGGCGGTAATAAAAAATGATGGCAAATAGCCGCTGCCGCCGTTAAAATCGAGTGCCCAAAAAGGGCTCTCGTTAACACCGGCCGGTTTAAAGGCGAGCCAGCGCAGATTAAAATTATTGGGACCAGCTCCCAACAGTGGATCAACCATAATCGACCGCTTAAATACCTGCCAGGTGGCCGCCTCCGTTGGCCAGACCTCAATGGTACTAATACCCAAGCCTGTATTAACCCAGCTCAACCCGCGGCCAATCAAGCTCTCTGGCCGGCCGATGGTCAAAAACACTAAAGCGATAATTAACACCACAAAAGCCGGGCGAGCAATACGGCGGCGCCCCGACGCGGCCTCCGGACTGCGCTCGCGCACCACCACCAAGTAAACAAAGAGGGCCAAACTCAATACCCCCAACACCAGCCACGTCCGATAAAAATTAACAAACGCCAAAACGACCAGACTCACGGTCAAACTGCCAACCACCAAATAAGAAATAAATTTGGAGCCCTTGGGCGGCACCAGCTCCCAAATACCTACAGCCAATATCGCAATCAAGCCAAAAAAGATGCTGAGCTCATTCCACCGGCCGATCAGGTTGACGGTTTTGTTGCTAAAAATACCCAATAGATCAAACGGTCCAAACAAAACGACGATTATTTGGAACAAAAAGACCACCACTCCCGATGCCAGTAATCCCAAGCAAACCCGAATCACTCTCTCTTTGGTTTGGAAGATGATCGCCGACAGCCAAAATACCAAGCTCAGCAAAAGCCAAAACCAAACGGTGTCGTGCTCATAGCCGCCGCCAAGCAATGAGTGGCGGATGGTCCCGGAAAATAAGGCCGAGATAAACAAGACCAAAAGGAGCGGTAGCGGCGCCAGCCAAGCCACGGTGGCCGGCAAACCAAGACGGCTCTCCTGGAGCAAACTGATAAGCCACAAAATGAGCACCGCGACAATCCCAAGAGACAAAATAAAAGTTTTGCCGACATCAACTATGAGTCCGGAGACCGGCAAAAAAAGGATCGGAGCCAAAACGATTAAGGCGGTAAGTACCCACAGGGCGACAGTCTCAAAGGTGGGCCATTGCTTTATAAACATAGAAGTTCTTTAATTATAAGCGACAAAGCTATTATGACGCAATCGCGATCCAAATCACAGGGTGGACTGACGGTTAAAGAGGCCGCCGAGTGGTTGGGGGTCTCGCCGGCCACTCTGCGCCTATGGGATAAAAAAGGGATTTTAAAACCCTCACGCCGATCAGATAACCATTATCGCCACTACCGGCTCCATGACCTCCAAAAACTGGCCGCCAAGCGGGGGTTGGGGCCAAAGCTGATCAGACGTAAATTGGTTGATTGATTTTTTAAGAGGTTTGTGCTATACTGTAATAGCCTGGTCGGATAGTTGGTCCGACGCTCTGCTTAGGCAGCAGAAGTCGGGCAGGAAAGTCCGAACATCCGAGAAAAGCGTCGTGGGTAACACCCACCCAATTGCATGCGAATGCAGTTGAGGGAAAGTGCCACAGAGACAATACTACCCGCCAACATCTGCGAAGTTGTGGCGGGGAAAGGTGAAAAGTCTATGGAGGTTAACGCCACCGTAGAGAATTCGTAGCGATACGAACGCTTGGTAAACCCGACGTGATGCAAGGCCGTGACCCGTGCCCCGTGGTGTAATCACTTTACGGGGTTTACGGGTAGTGCCGCTTGAGCCCGCGAGCAATCTCGGGCCTAGATAAATAACTATCGTCCCGCCCTCTTTGAGAGGGCGGGATACAGAATTCGGCTTATAGGCCAGGCAAGCAAATCAAAAACCCCCGCGTAAGCGGGGGTTTTTGCTTAAGCTTGTGGAATCTCGGGGGTAATCTCGATCTCGCAGGTGCCGCCGGCGCAGGCCAGCTCGCGCTTGTTCTCCGTCTCATCCGTCATCTCATAGGAAATGATTTTGGAAAAGTCGATCCCCTCCCAGCGCTTGGCCAGGGCCTCATACTCGGCCTTAGTGATCTCCTCGTAAGGCGCCAGCTGGTAAACGTGATTGCTCCGCGGTAAAAAGGAGAGTCCGCCGATAATATCCCAATTTTCATAAAGCCAATTGGCCACTTGGAGCCACTCCTCGTCGCCTACTGAAACGGTTACTGATGGATTATGCTCGGTGTAATTGGTTTTGACCATTTTCCAATATTCAAGCTGTTCGAGAGCCGACAAATCGTTTTTAAACACCGAGCCGCCCGGGGCCTTGACCGGAAAGTCGATCACATAAGTGGTCGCCGTCTCCGCATTTTGGCCCACCTCGGGATGATACGGCACCCCCTGATCCTTAAGCATCTTAAACAAAGCGTCGGTGGAGGCGATGCGCACGCGGCGGATATAGTACGGCGCGTGGCGCGGGTGCATCCCCGAGGAGCAGTCAACCGTTTGCGACAAATTGCCGGAGGGCTTGACGCAAGTGATGCAGGTGGATGGATTGATCTTAAACCGCTTGGCGTAAAGCGCATTGATCCTGATGGACTCGTCACGGAGCTTTTTGAGCACGGCCGGATCGCGCACCACTTGGGCGTCCCACTGGCCGGTAATCGAGAGACCGAGGAGGCGCTCCTTTTCGCAATTCTCCTTCCACTCCTTGGAGAGATATTTAAAGTTGGTCAAGGTGGCCTGGTAAGTGCCTAAAATCGTCGCCAATTTTACTTTTTGGAGCAAAGTTTTGAGCGTATCCTCGGGGCGCGCCACAATCTCGGACAAATTGCAAAACTGCTTGGATTGGAGAATAATCTCCCCACACGGATTGGTGCCCAAATTATCGATAACGCCGCCGAGCGTCTTAATCCGCCGCTTAGGCAAAGAGGTAGCCAGACCGCCGCGATTAAAAATCCCCCGCTCGCCGGAGCCGCTCGCCACCAAGGCCGCCCACTCGTTTAAAAACTCGGCCGCCGTCGGCTTGCTATTGTATACCGCCGAGTTATTGGCCAAGCTGCGCTGGGGGTCGGTGAGGTAAAATTGTCCCTTTTTGGCGTCGCGGACGCCCTCATCGTCAAGATCCGAGAGCGAGATCATGGCGCTCCGGCGCACTCCGCCGGCCACCACGATCTCGCCGATTTTGCAGATCAAGTCGTGGGCATCTAAGTTGGTCAAACGCTTGCCTTGGCGCCGGAGAATGCGCTCGCGGGCAAAACGGAGCAAATCGCGGAGAGGCTCGGGGCCGGACGACTTGCCGCCCATTGTTTTAAGCCGGGCGCCGGCCGGCCGCAAGCCTGAAAAATCAAACTCTACGTCTTTGCCGTCATACCAGGTTTTTAAGCCATGAGTCAGGGCATCGCACCAACCCTCCTTACTGTCGGCAATAACATAGGTTTTTAATTTGACGCCGGTTTGGCGCTTGATTACCGGCAATTGCTGGATATTGGCGCTCTCTACCGACCAGCCGGCGCCAGTGCCGCACATCGAGATGTACATAATCTCGGCAAAATCCTCGAGTTTTGACGGCGCGATATAGGAGCAATTGTAAGCGCAGACATTGGTGGCCCGCGCCGCCTTGCCGGCAAACTGGAGGAGCCGCATTGAGGGCATTACCTGCTGGTTCAAAATCCCCTGGCGGACCTCCTCATACTCGGCGGCAGTCAATTTGGTGCCCAAATTCTCCTTCATAAAATCCAGATAGCGGTCGACGGTCTCGATCCAGGTCTCGCGGCGATTCTCGTCCTCGATCCAGCGGGAGTAAGTGCGATAATAAATAAACTCACCCAAGGCGTTGCGGAAATATTTTTGACTGTCCTCGGCTAATTGGCGCACTTTGGCCGGGATATCGCCTTTTTGCCGCCTTAACTCGGCCCGCCGCTCGCGGTACAGGATATAAGCCTTGGCCGTTACGGCAAATTGATGGTGGACAAGCTCCTGCTCGACGATATCTTGCGTCTCCTCGACGGTTGGCACATAAGAGGCGCCGCCGGCGCGGGCTTTGGCCAAGAGGGCGCGCTCCACCGAGGCGGCCACCTTGGCGGCATCGCGCTCGGCCCCCTCGCCGGCGGCGCGCATCGCCTTTAAAATAGCCTGCTCGATTTTACCCAAATCAAAATCAACTAAAGTGCCGTCACGCTTCTTGATCTTTTTGAGGGAAATTACCTTGGAAACTCTCTTTTTGGAAGCGATTTTGGCACTTTTGGGCATATTTTTTAGCAAAATTAATGGTTAAAGTCCACTTATTGTACACCCAAAACCGTTTTTGATGGCTATGGGGATAATTTTGCCAAACTACGGCCTCATTAACGAGATTAGGATTTTACCGCCACGATTTTTACCTCCAGCGGTACCTCATTGGCGATTACTTTGTCGCCCAAATTTTTAAAGAAGGTCTCGGAACCGTATTTAACCTCCCAAAGTGAGCGGTCGAAGGAGAATTTGGCTCGCGCGGTAATGATGTCGCCAGACATAACGATAATAGCCGGGAAGGTGATCGGTTTGGTAATGCCTTTAATCGTCAAATCGCCGGTAACCATCACCTCGGCCGTAGCCGGATCGCCAAACTCCAAGTTGGTAATGTTAAAGGTGGCTGTCGGATACTGAGCCGCATCAAAAAAGTCAGGCGACTTGAGATGCTCGATCAACTTAGCCGTACCTTTGCTCTCGGTAAGGGTATTGAGATCGAGGGTAAAACGGCCACCTGCGAGCGCCCCGTCAGTCACAATTAGCTCGCCCAAAGTAAGGCCGATAGTCCCGGTATGGGAGCGGAGGCCGCTCACAAAACGGCCCGACCACTTGATCTCGCTTTGAACCGGATCAGCTCGATAAACCGTCCCGGCCGGCAGGGTCGTTACCGAGCTCTCGCCGCCGATCGGGCTGTCGCTGGGCGCCAAAACCGACACCCGACTCGCCCACCATAAACCGCCGATGATAATCATAATTAAGACAATTAAACCGATAATTAAATCTTTATTCATATGCCGTTAGTTTAGCACACTTGCCCCGTGGCGTCTGCGCTTTACGGGGTGACACCCGGACGAAGGTAATCAGCGCGGGCCTTAAAGCAAGGCGCGCAGCAAAGCAATTTGGCCGTCGGGCGGACATTATCGTCGTTGGCATACTCTTCGGTGGGTGTTTGGCAAAAGGTGCAACGGCCGATCACCTCGCGGTCGGGCGTCTCCACCACCGGCGTGGTCATCCGATTATCAAAAACAAACAGCGAGCCCTTAAAACGCTGGCCCGGATATTTGACCAAATAAGTGTGAATGCCGTCTTTAAGCTGATATAAATTAGTAAAACCTTTTTCTTTTAGCAAACAGGTGGCTTTAGTACAGCGGATGCCGCCGGTGCACACCGCCACCACTTTTTTGTTTTTTAGCGGCGCGAGCTCATCCAACTTGCCCGGCAAATCGCGGAAGTGGCGCAGCCCCGGATTAACCGTCTTTTCAAAAGCGCCGGACTCGATCTCATAATCATTGCGCAAATCAAGCACCACAAAGTCCTCATTCGCCTCATACCATTTTTCGAGCTCCTCGGCCGGCAACTCCGTTGCCGTTTGGCGCGGCACATCAAACTCCCCCGCGCCCAACGTCACAATCTCCGGCCGGACCTTAACCGACAACCGGGGGAAAGCCCGGCCGGTACCGGCGCTCTCTTTTACCACCACATCGGCAAAGCGCGGATCTTTAAAAAGCTCGCGTTTATACTCGGCGATGGCCTCCGCCGTACCCTCCAAGGTGGCGTTAATCCCCTCCCGGGCAATGATTACCCGCCCCTTTAAACCCAGCTCTTTACCCAGAGCCAGCTGGGCCTTTTTAAGGGCCTCCGGGTCCTCGATAGTGACGAATTTATAGAATAAGATAACGACGTATTGCTCCATGTAACTAGCTTAGCGGAAAGTCTTATATTCCACCAGTAAGGCGACGATGATGGCGGCGAGGATAATTACGCCATACAGACTCATTAACTGGCTATAAGTTAAAATGGTATCTTTAGCTAACGCGAGACTAAAAGCCGAGAGCCAGGAGGTTAAAGAGATGGCGCCGCAAGCAAAAGCGAGACGGCGCACCGGGCGGGCCCGGGCCGAGGTCAACAGCCCGGGATTTTTAAGGCTCGGCTGGACCAGCCGCCACAATACATAGCCATTAAGGGTGATAATCGCCACGATGGTCATTTTGGCTAAAAACTTGGCCGAGGCGGCGTAAGTAAGCGGGTCCGACAAAAAGATCGCGAGGCCCGATAAAATAATAATCGCCAGAAGCGCCCAAATAATTTTAGACGTCGCATCTAGGCGCCTGATCTCTCTGGCGCTTAAGCGCCGGTCGCGGCCGTAAAAAGTAAATAAGATATCGGCCCCGAGCGCCACCACCACGCCCAAAGTGGCGCTCACCACATGCACCATTACCGCATAACTCTTATACTCCCCAAAAAATTCCGTTAGGTCCATTGTTTTATTTTAACTTATTTATTCCAGATAAAAAGCCCGATCAAGTCGGGCTTTCCACAATGTTATCCGGGTTTTCCGGATTATTCCTCTCGAGATCTCGGAGATGAGCCTGATGCCGACGCCAAGTGATTCTCCTGACGTAAATGCATCTCAAACGATACGGCATGTAAGCCATTGCTTCCCCGTTGAGATTTAGGCAAGGGTCAAACTCGTCTTCGGGGACATAGCTCCAATAACGCCAAGTGATCCACGAGCCCCAGGCCGTCCAGTACAGCCGGTTGATCTGGAACTCCCATTCACCCTTGATGCACCACCAAATCCACCCTAACTTAGTATCCTTCATTGGCCGCTCCTCCAAATCGTCAAGTGCTTCTCCTAATACCCTATCAAACCTAGGCCTAATTACAACTCCCCTATGTCAAGACCTCGCCTTGCCAGTGGCCCTGATGGATGATAGGTTAGTAATTCTTACCGCGTTTATTACTTTTTCCTAAATTACAATCCATGCAAAGAGTTTGAAGATTTTCCAAGATACTCTTTCCACCTTTAGAAAAGGGTATTATGTGGTCAATATGAAGTTGTACCCCTAATTCAGTGGCAGGACTACGACCACATAATTTACAACGAAAATTATCCCTATCGAGAATTTTTAATCTCAAACCAAGTGGTATCCCTCTATTTTCCTCTGGTTTATAATTTATAAGTAATTTTTCCTCGGCTAATAATTTATTATCTTCAGAATCTTCTATGTTTTTTCTGGTGGTAATTTCACTACCCATTTTATTTTCAATAAACTTTAAACAGGCATTTGTCCATGTTCCAAAACGACGAGAATATGTTGAATAACTTATTCTTGGTTCACATATATTCCACTCATAACGAGATGGTCGATGGCCAACTTTTACCCATATTCTTTCCATCTCACTAAAAAGTTCTTTATCAGGATAAATTCTATTGTATGGCTTTTGTCTTAATTTAAGATTAATGCTTTTTTTAGTTAAATATTCTCGTAAAGCGTCCAATGAGCCCCTCCATGTTTTGAATTCTCTGATTGCGGTACCATGACTTATTTTGCCAAATTTATCGTAATCTCGTTTCCCAAATTCAATATAGTTAAATCGCTTGGCGACATCTTCTAAATCCTCAAGAATTTTTTCTCTTGAGATTTTATCAACTCTATATCTTTCAAATTGAAAATTCATTTTTGCGGAGAGGGAGGGATTTGAACCCTCGAGGGGATTTCTCCCCTACTTGCTTTCCAAGCAAGCGCACTAGACCACTATGCGACCTCTCCAGTCTCTCGCATAGTGCCTCATTATTTACCTTTTTTCAAGCTAAAAACAAAGGTGAGACCTTTAGGCCCAGTTTCCAAGGTCTCAATTACAAACTCATTTCGCGGAGGCGGCGGATGCGCTCGGCGATGGGCGGATGGGTCATAAAGAGGCCGGACATCCGGCGCCCCGCCACGCCAAAAGGGTTGGCGATATATAAGTGCGCGGTGGCGGTATTGGCGTGCCGTACCGGCCCGCCGAAACTGGCAATTTTCTCCAGTGCACTCGCTAGCCCCTCGGGGTAGCGCGTGAGTAGCGCGCCGGTGGCGTCGGCCAAGTACTCCCGCCGCCGCGAGATCGCGAGATGCAACAGCGAGGCCACCAGCGGTGCCAAGAGCCCGGCGATAAACACCACGAGCATCAGGAGCCCGCCGGCGCGGCTGTCGCGATTACTGCCGCCATGCAAGCCACTGCGTAAAATCATATCGCTGGCAATAGACACAAAGCCCACCAGCACCACCGCCGCGGTGGAGAGGAGCATATCGCGATTGCCGATATGGGCGAGCTCATGCGCCACCACGCCCTCAAGCTCGTTACGCTCGAGACGCGCGAGCAAGCCCGTCGTCACCGCCACGGCGGCATGCTCCTTATTGCGCCCGGTGGCAAAGGCGTTGGGCGCGGCATCCTCGATCACGTAGAGCTTGGGCAGCGGCAGCCCGGCGGCAATAGCGAGATTCTCGGCCACGGTGTAAAAGTCAAAGTACTCGCTCCGGGTGGCCGGCTTGGCCCGCGCCATTTTAAGCACCAATTTATCCGACCACCAGTAGCCGGCCACATTCATCAAGAGAGAGAAGATGACCGCCGCATAAAGCACGCCCGGCGAGTTAAAGTAAACGCTAACAAGCCAGCCAAAGCCGATCACCACCAGCAAAAACAACACAAACAGCGCCCAAGTCTTGGCGCTATTTGACGCCTGATGAGTGTAAAGCGTTGCCATAATTTAAGGAGTTAAAACGAGACCGGCACCGGATTTTTAGCTGCCTCCTCCTCGAGCTCAAAAAAGTCGCTCGCCTTAAAGCCAAAGAGTCCGGCGACCAAATTGGAGGGGAAGGTGGCGACCAAAATGTTTAAGTCGCGGACATTGCCGTTGTAAAAGCGGCGCGCCGCCTGGATTTTATTTTCCGTATCCGAGAGCTCGCGTTGCAATTCTAAAAAGTTTTGATTGGCCTTTAAGTCGGGGTAGGCCTCGGCTACGGCAAAGAGACTCTTGAGCGCACCGGTTAGCATATTCTCCGCCTCGCCGTGCTCGGCCACCGAGCCGGCCGAGAGCGCCTTGGCCCGCGCCGTGGTTACCCGGTCAAAGGCCTCGCGCTCGTGAGCGGCATAACCCTTAACCGTCTCCACCAAGTTGGGGATGAGGTCGTAGCGGCGCTTAAGTTGGACGTCGATGTCCGACCAAGCCTCCTTGACCCGCGTGGTTAAAGTGACAAAGCGATTGTACAGCCAAATCGCGGCCACTAACACCACCGCCACAACAGCTAAAACGATATAAAGTATAGACATAGTAATTTAATTATAGCACTCGCCCGCTAGTAATCCATCTCGGGTGCGCTGTGCTTATGCTCCTCCTTTTTCGGCTCCTCCACGATCGCCACCTCGGTGGTGAGGAGGATAGCGGCCGCCGAGGCGGCCCGCTCAAGGCCAGTACGCGTTACCTTAACCGGATCAATAATCCCCGCGGCGTACATGTCGGCCACAATCTCGTCGGCATTGGCGTCATAGCCCTCGTTGCTTTTACCGTTTTTAACTTTGTCCACGATCACCGCGCCATCATCCTTGCCGGCATTAACCGCAATTTGGCGCAATGGCGCCTCCAGCGCTTTTAGTAAAATTTGGACGCCCACCTCAAACTCGCTAGCCACCTCGGCACTAGGTGCCGCAATTTTTTTACCGGCTACTTTGGCCCCGGCGCGCACCAAGGCCGTACCGCCGCCCGGCACTACGCCCTCCTCCACCGCCGCTTTAGTAGCCTTAACAGCGTCCTCGATTTTTAATTTTTTATACTTCATTTCTGATTCCGTAGAGGCGCCCACTTTAATCACCGCCACGCCGCCGGAGAGCTTGCTCAAACGCTCCACCAACTTTTCTTTATCATAATTTGATTCAGTACTCTCAATTTGGCCGCGCAGTTGCGCGATCCTCTTTTCAATATCATTCTTTTTGCCTTTACCGCCCACAATAGTCGTCGAGTCTTTGGTGGCGATCACCTTGCGCGCCCGGCCGAGCATTGCGAGCTCCGCATTTTCGAGCTTAAGGCCCAGCGTCTCGGTAATTACCTGCCCGCCAGTCAAAACGGCAATGTCCTCGAGCATCTCCTTGCGCCGCTCGCCAAAGCCCGGCGCTTTTATCGCCAGCGCGCTAAAAGCGCCGCGCAATTTATTTAAAATAAGCGTTGCTAAAGCCTCGCCATCCACCTCCTCGGCAATAATCACCAGCTCTTTTTTGCCGGCGGTGGCCATCTTTTCGAGCAATGGCAAAATCTCTTTGATTGAGGAAATCTTTTTGTCGGTAATTAAAATATGAGCGTCGCCGTACTCGGCCTCCATCCGCTCCGGATCAGTTACGAGATAGGGTGAGGCATAGCCCTTATCAAATTGCATCCCCTCCACAAACTCCGACTCCACGGCAAAGGTCTGCGACTCCTCCACGGTGACCACGCCATCCTTACCCACCTTCTCGATCGCCTCGGCGATGATCTCGCCAAACTCGCGCGACTCGGCGGAGATGGTGGCCACTTGCACGATCTCCTCTTTATTTTTAATCGGCTTGGCCATCGCTTGGAGCGCCTTGACCACCTCGGCCGCGGCGGCCTCAATACCGAGCTTTACCCCCATGGCATTCACACCGAGTGTCGTCTTTTTAAAACCCTCCTCAATTAACGCTTGGGCGAGCACCACGGCGGTCGTCGTACCATCGCCGGCAACGTCGTCGGTTTTGCCCGCCACCTCTTTAATAATCTCGGCGCCCATATTCTCCAGCCGATTAGTTAAGCTGATTTCCTTAGCGATGGAGACGCCGTCGTTGGTGATCATCGGCGCGCCAAAACTTTTATCGAGCACCACGTTGCGGCCCTTGGGGCCGATAGTGACGCGCACGGCGCCGGCCACCGCGTCAATGCCGCGCTTTAAACCGGCTCGCGCCGCCTCGTCAAAAATAATTTGTTTAGCCATAGTATTGGTCGGTAATTACTCAATAATTGCTAAAATATTCGACTCGCTGATAATTAAATACTCTTTGTCGCCCACTTTAACCTCGTCCGGGCCGTATTTGGAAAATAAAACTTTTTGCCCTTTTTTGACCTTGAGCGGGATAAGCTCATTGTCGTCGCCCAAGCGCCCCTCACCCACGGCCACCACCACCCCCTGCTCCGGCCGCTCCTTACTCGCCGTATCGGGGATATAGAGTCCGCTCTTGGTTTTAGACTCCTCTTTTAAAGGCTCAATTAACACCTTGTCGCCCAGCGGCTTAATCTTAACCGCTTTACTAATAGTCTTTTTCATAGCACCACTATTATACTGGTCAATTAGATGTAGTCAAATTCTTGAAACACTTGTTTGTAGAGCTCGATAGTAGCCCGCGCTTCGCGCTTATTGAGCTGGAAGTTAGGCTCATGGGCAATACGATTACGCATTTTGTGCGCCTCCCACGCTTGATTGAGCGTGAGAAAGTCGCTTGGCTCCACCGCCTTTAGCCGCTCACCCAAATTCTCTCCCGGGTAATTCATCCTGGCCACCAAGCTGTCTAAAATAGTGTCCGCCTCGATAATTGCCAGCTTCCAGTCGGAGGGATTGTCCGAATCGATAAATTTCATCACCCGCTCAAATTGGGCGGTATAATCTTTGGAGGCCACCACCGGGTGGGTCAAATTCTCCATAATTTTTTGCTTATTAAGCGCGGCGAGGCGGAACAAAATGTAAATGATCAGCGCGAGAAAAACGAGTCCGATAATCACTCCGCCGATTTTAATTACCGGCAGCCACACCAACACCGGTCCGAGCACCTCTCGCCAACCGCCGGCAAACAGCAGATCGTAAATTAACTTAAAAAAATATGCAAAATTAGGATAAATCGTGGTCATTAGACTTTGGTTTTAGCCTCAAACTCGCCCGCTATGTTAAATAAAATATTTTCGCCCAAAGCCGGGCCGGTTAATTGGATACCGAGCGGCAAGCCGGTTTTAGTCTTCCCGGCCGGGAGCGAGATCGCCGGCACTCCCGCCAAATTGGCCGGCACGGTAAAAATATCTTCCAAGTACATGGTCAACGGATCGCTCGCCTTCTCGCCGATTTTAAAGGCCGGCCCCGGCGTCGTTGGCGTTAAAATGGCATCGACCTCGCTAAACACTTTGGCATAATCGGCTTTAATTAACTCGCGGACCGCGCCGGCTTTGGCGTAATAAGCGTCGTAATACCCCGCCGAGAGCACGTAAGTGCCTAAGATAATCCGCCGGCGCACCTCGGGGCCAAAGCCCTCGCCCCGCGAGCGCTCATACTCCTCAAGCAAGTTTTTGCCCTCGGCGTGATGGCCATAACGGATGCCATCAAAGCGCGCCAAGTTGGTCGAGGCCTCCGCCGGCATAATAATGTAGTAGCAAGCGAGCGCGTACTTAAGGCGTGGCAAATCGACATCCACCAACTCATAACCCAGCTCTTTAAATCTCCCCTGCGCCGCCGCAAAAGCGGCGGCCATTTCCGAGTCCAACCCCTCGCTCACAAACGAGCGCGGTATGCCGATTTTCTTTTTAGCGGAAACGGGCAATAACTCATCTGTTTTGGTGGTCGAGTCGAGGGGATCTACTCCCTTAATTACTTCAAACAACAATTTGGCGTCCGCCACCGTTTTGGTAATCGGGCCGATCTGATCGAGCGACGAGGCCATCGCCACCAGCCCCGAGCGGGAGACGGTGCCGTAAGTGGGCTTGAGCCCAACAGCGCCGCAAAAGGCCGCCGGCTGGCGTATCGAGCCGCCGGTATCCGAGCCTAAAGCGGCCAAGGCGAGGTCGGCGCCCAGGGCAGCGGCCGAGCCGCCGGAGGAGCCGCCGGCCACGCGCGTTTGGTCATGCGGATTTTTAACCGCGCCAAAAGCAGAGTTCTCCGTCGAGCCACCCATGGCAAACTCATCCATATTGGTCCGGCCGATAAAAATCATCCCCGCTTCTTTTAATTTGGTAATTACTGTCGCATCGTAACTGGCAGTGTAATTGTGGAGCATTTTGGAGGCGCAGGAGGTGGTTTTGCCTTTGATTAAAATATTGTCTTTAACCGCCACGGGAATACCGGCAAGCGGGCCCAGAGCCTCGCCGCGGGCGCGCCGCTCGTCGATTTTTTTAGCCTCATACAAAGCGTCGGCAAACACCTCCAAATAAGCGTTGAGATTATCGGCCTTGGCTTTAGCCAAATAATGCTCGACTAAGCTGGTAGCCGTTAACTCGCCAGCAGCCAACTGGCGCGCCGCCGCGCCGATGGTTAAATTAGCGGTGTCCATATTAGCTGGTACTGTCGCCTAAAATCGCCCGGACCTCGACCAAGCCGTCGTGCGAGCGCGGCGCGGCGGCCAAAAGCTCGGCAGTGTATAAGCCCGGCTCATGAGCGGCGGCATCGGCGCGCATAACATTGGCCGCCGACAGCTCGGTGCTCAAAGCCGGCACCGGTACTTGGGCCAGCTCGCCAACATAGCCCAAAATCGAGTTTAAATCTTTAGCCAGCTCCGCCTCCTCCTCGGGCTTGAGCTCAAGCCGCGCCAGCCGCGCCAATTTTTGCACTTCCTCATTGCTGATCATTTGATCATTTGACATAACATTTATTATTCTAACATCTTTATAATACTCCGCAATTATTCCATTTTAATGTCATGACATTATTTTGGTATAATATAATAACGTAAAAATACATGAAAAATAAACGCATTCAAAGCCCAGCAAAACAAAAAATTTTATTACTACTGTTAGCTGGTGCCGCCCTCAGTTTAAGTCAGACTGGAAAAAGACAAATTAAAATCATCTCCACTTTACCTAAAGAATTTGCCAACGTTGACCGTCAATACTTATATCGTCTCCTCCGAGAGTTCCATCACGATAGATTGGTTGATTGGAAAGAAAAAACTGATGGATCAATTACAGTTACTTTAAGTGAGAAGGGCAAAATAACTGCCAATAAATTTTATCCTGACGACTTATCAATCCCTATTCCCAAATATTGGGACAAGCGGTGGCGAATAGTAATTTACGATATTCCTCATAAAAAGCGGGTGGCTCGTGATGCCCTAAGATTAAAACTAAAAGAATTGGGTTTTAAGGAATGGCAAAAATCAGTTTTTATTTACCCCTACCCTTGCAAAAAGGAGATTGATTTTGTGATCGAGTTTTTTGATCTGCGCCCTTATGTCCGCCAGGCTGAATTGATCAAACCAACCAACGAGGCCGAACTCAAACTTTATTTTAAATTATAATTTCTCTATTTTTAATTATTCCAAAATAATGTCATGACATTATTTTGGAATAATAACTCGGGAACTTATTACCCCAACAATTTAAGAAACTCCTCTTCAGTTAAAATCCCTACCCCTAATTGCTCCGCTTTGTCATATTTAGAGCCAGGGTCGGCGCCAGCCACAACGTAACTGGTGTTTTTAGAAACGCTGTCCACCACCTCGCCACCCAAGCTTTTGATTTTTTGCTTGGCCTCGTCGCGACTCATCGAGTCTAAGGCGCCGGTTAAAACAAAAGTTTTACCAGATAATTTACCAGATTGTCTTTTTTCCACATTCTCTATTTTAATCTCCTTTAACAAGTCAGTAATCATTTTTTGATTATCTTTATCGGCAAAAAATTCGGCAACCTTGCCGGCCACCACCGGACCGACACCGTCAATCTGAGCAAGCTCCTCGGAGCTGGCCGCCATTAATTTACTCAAAGTGCCAAAGTGCTGGGCCAAATCCTCGGCCGTCTCCTCGCCCACTTGCGGTATCGAGAGGGCGGCAATAAAGCGGGACAAACTAACCCGCCGCCGTGAGTTGATCGCTGTGATCAATTTTTCGGCCGAGGTCTCGGCAAAGCGGGGCAGAGCCAGCAAATCCTCCTTGGTTAATTTAAAGATATCGGCATAAGTGGCGATCAAATTATTTTCCATCAGGGCATCAATTTGTTTGGGCCCTAACCCGGGTATATCAAAAGCGTGCTTGCTGGCAAAATAATGGAAGCGTCGCGACACTTGGGCAAAAGTATTTTTATCGACAGCGCGATGGGCGGCCTCGCCTGGCAAGCGCTTAATCGCCCCCACCCCCGGCAGCTCGGTGGGAAAAACATAAGGCTTGGCCCCCTTGGGCCTCAGCTCGGTTAACACCTTGATAACATCCGGGATAATGTCGCCCGACTTTTGGATAATCACAGTGTCGCCCACTCGCACGTCCAAGCGCTTGATCTCGTCCTCGTTGTGCAGCGTCGCCCGCGAGACGGTAGTGCCGGCCACCAACACCGGCTTAAGTAGGGCCACCGGCGTAACCGTACCTTGTCGCCCCACCTGCAGGGTAATCCCCTCCACCACCGTCGTAACCTGCTCAGCCGGAAATTTAAAGGCGATGGCAAAGCGCGGCGCCTTGCCGGTATAGCCCAGGCGCTTTTGAATGTTGAGGTCATTGACTTTGACCACTATGCCGTCGATCCAGTAGTCCTCCCGGGCTTTTTGCGTCTGCCATTTTTGCCAATAAACAATTACAGCCTCGATATTTTTACACTCAGTAAAGTGCTTATTAACTTTAAAACCCAAATCCTGGAGTAATTTCAATTCAGCAAATTGAGTGGCTGGTAAAGTAAAATCAGCCTGAGCAATGTCGTAAATAAACGAGTCTAATTTGCGCGCCGCTACGATCCGGGCATCAAGCTGGCGGATAGTGCCGGCGGCCACATTGCGCGGGTTAGCATAAAGCGGTAAACCTTTTTTTTCTTGTTCCGCATTGATCCGAGCAAACTCTTTTTGTCCAAGCCAAATTTCACCCTCAACAATAATATTAACCGGCTGCTCCAGCTTAAGCGGGATCGAGGTAATCGTTTTTACATTTTGCGTCACCTCCTCGCCCGTTACGCCGTCGCCGCGCGTGGCCGCCGTTTTAAGCAAACCCCGCTCGTAAGTCAAAACAATTTTAAAACCGTCGATTTTAAGCTCGCAGACATACTCCAGCGAGTTGGTGCCGGCCAATTTTTTAACCCGTTTATCAAAAGCCAAAATATCCGCCTCGTTAAAAGCATCGTCAAACGACCACTGCGGCACCTGGTGCTTAACTTTGGCAAAAGCGGGCAGAACCGCCCCCGAGACGCGCTTGGTCGGCGAGTCGGGCGTGGCAAACTCCGGGTACTCGGCCTCCAGCCGGCGGAGCTCCTCCTCGAGTGAGTCATAGGCCTCGTCCGAGATCTCGGGCTGGTCAAGCACATGGTAAAGCCGCCGATGATAAGCGATGAGCTCGCGGAGCTTTTTGACCCGCTTTTTAGCCTCCTGTTTATCCATGCCTTTTACTGTATCACAGTGGTCTCGATAAAGCGCTGGACGAGCCGCGGTGAGGTGGAGTCGCAATCACCGCTGTAACCGTAAGCCCGGACAGTCGCCAAAACACTGAGGTCATCGTCGGGCGCTCCAGAGTCCACATCAGGCACACCATGATAAACTTCGACATCGGCGCAACGCTTCGGTATATTGCCGGAACCCGGCAAAGTGACGCGGTAATTAAAGGAGTTGCCTCGCGCAATTGGTGAATCAAAATCGTTAATACTAATATCTACACTGCGGTTATTACAAGTAATAGTGATATCGCTATCAAACAGATAAGGACCCAACTCATTGATCCAGAAGAGGGCGCAGTCGCGGCCGGAGTCGGCGGCATAGTAAGCAATTTTAGCATCGCGGGCCGTTGAGGCGATCACCAATTGCTTGAGTAAAATATTGGCTAACAACAGACCGACCGTAATAACAATACTGGACACCAATACGGCGTAGAGTAGGACGAAACCGCGATTGCTCTTGAAATTATGCATCATATTATTGTTGGGCTGGCCGGGCATAAATGATGTCTTTGAGCACCAAAGTGCGGGGTGCATTTTTGTTCTCCCATGTTACTGTCACAATCACCTCGGCCTGATTTTGCTGGGTCTCCAACCCCGGAGGGATATCGCTGCCGTCTGACAATTGACCGGTAATGGTGTTGGTGCCATGGATAATTTTAATATCCCGGACAAAATTGGCGGTATTAAGGCTACCATCGGCAAACACAAAAGGAGGGCAGGTGCCACCAGAAGCACACTTAGTAATCTTAAAACTTTGCGCATCGATATGGCAACCGCTTTCTGTTTCATTATTAACCTCACATTCGCTCAATTCCCGGAGCCAGGCATAACCTCCAAGAGAGCCCGCTGGTGTAAACTGATTAGCGTCACGCTTGTTGATTACCAACTCCAAGCCCTCTTGGGCGATGTAAAAAGCGGTGATTTCATTTTTGGCGTAATTGCCGTCGGTAATACCTCGGATCATCAGCGAGAGCGGGCCGATAACCGCGATCACCAAAATAGTGATGGCAACAAAAGTCTCGAGGAGAGTAAAACCGCGCTTATAATTAGGTATATTAGACATAGTTAGTAGTTGCGTTGGGTTACCGCCGTCTGTAAATTTAAAGTCGTCTCCTCCCGGCCGATTTTGGCCTTGCCGCGGAGAGAAATAATGACATAGGGCCGGCCGGTGTCGGTTTTAATCTCAAAACTAGCGCGGTCAATATCAATCTCCGGAGAGATTAAGCTAACATCGTTAAATCGATCGTTAGTCAAAGAGATTGTTTGGCCCTCTCCGCCCTCAATCGGAGTCCTGGGACGCCATCGGTAAGTAACCTCTTCGCTCTTACCGCCGGCTAACAAATTGGTAAAAGTGATGCTATTACCATCCGCTTGATAGCCCACTCCCTCGGCCAAGCGATAAGTCATGCCGTCCAAAGTAAAGTTAAGATTGTCCACGATTAAGCGTATAGCTTGGGCGCGCTTATTGGCATTGTTGACGGTAATAAACGCGCTCGAGGCCACAAAAGCGACGATTACAAAAATCGACACCGCGACCATAATCTCGATTAAAGTAAAACCTTTGTTTTTATTAAGTATTTTCATTTATGCATGTAAATCCCGGTATTACCGCAATTTGGCCATTGGCCGAGATGCGTATCTGTTTGCAGCGCTCGCCGCGGCGGCCCTTGATCTCGACCAACAGCTCCGTCGGATTATTGTTAATGTCCCCACCCTTGACAATCTTGGCCTCGGGATTGGGCCGGAGATAAGTGATGTCAAAATCGCCCGACTGCGGCTCCGACAGATTACCATTGATAAACAATTTGTTGATGTTAGCTCCCTGCAAAACATAATCCTCAACCACCGTATCCCCATCATCAAAAAAACCTGATGCGTTGTTATCGATAAAAGTCGTAAAGTTATTGAGATTAGCGCCGTCAAAATGGACGCCGTAGGGCTTGGCAGCGTCCGGGCCGCCGGATTCGACCCGGGCGCCGGTGCCAAACACCTGGGCGGTGCGGATATTGACCGCTATTTCCTGAGCTAACAGCTCAAGCGCCGACTGATCTCTAAATTGCGGATAATTGGCGATAATAATGCCGGTAATGATTAAAAAAATGGCGATCACCACCGTCATCTCCACGAGGGAAAAGCCGCGGGCGGCTAATTTGGTTTTAAAAAGGGATAACATGGAGGGAAAAAAGAAGCACCACCAACAAACCAAAAATCATAAACGGCGCAAAGGGCAACTCACTCTTTATTGTAATCAATTTACTCCCCCGCCACAATCGCTTAAGCCGAGAGAGGGCCAAGAGGGCCAAGCCGACCAAAGCCCCGCTCCAAAAAGCGAGTGCCAGAGCCGAGAGAGTGCCGACGGGACCCAAAAACCAGCCGAGCGCCAAGCCGAGCTTGGCGTCGCCAAAGCCCATCCACCGCCCGCCGGATACCCCCCAAAGCAAAGCAAAAAAGGCAAAACTGGCCACACCGGCAAGCAAGTAGCCAAAGCCGCCGGCCACCGCCCACACAAAACTTAAAACAATCAGAGAGTAAATGGGCCCGGTGGGGATAATCTGATGCCGCCAGTCGTAAGTAGCAATGATGATTAAAAGAGCCATTACCAACCAGTAAAAAACAATGGCGCCCAAATTAGGCAAAAAGCGCCAGACCGTTAGCGCAAATAACAGCCCGGTTAAAAACTCGACAATGGGGTACTGCAGTGAGATGTGACTGGCACAATGGCGACAGCGGCCCCGGAGGCCCAGATAGCTTAAAATCGGCACCAGATCCAAAGCGGTTAATTGCCGACCACATACCAAACAGCCCGAGCGACCGGAGAGTGACTGGCCGGTGTTGTAGCGAATAATAAAGACATTTAAAAAACTGCCAATAATCGTGCCAAAAATAAAAACCATTAGATACCAAAACCAAGTCATATTTAATTAATTTTACCACAGTAACCATTATCATCACCTTACATTGTCAAGGCGTTGCCTTGACAATGGGGAGAAAAAGAAAAACCCTTATTTAAAGGGTTATTTCTTATGTCAAGGCGTTGCCTTGCCGAAGGCTACTACGGACACACAGCCACACCACCAGTAACAGCAGCAGCAGCAGTGGTCTCCTTGGAAGCACCAGTGTAATCAACACACCAAAATACATTAGAATCTGTTTTTAGAGGCGACGAAATGGCCCAACTATCACCAGTAACATCATTACTATTACCATCTAAACAAGTGGGTGCGGTTCCGCCATTGGCTTTTTGTGCACCAGCGATAGCTTGGATTACAATATTATTTTCACAAACTCCATTGTAATTACCAGAATCATCATAGAGAACTTCAGCTTGAGCTCTCATATTGGCTAAGTCAGCTTTAATAGCAGAATCACTGGCTTTGCCTCGAGCCGTGTTAAGTGAGGTTAAGACCACACCGGATAAAATGCCGATAATAGCAATAACCACCAACAATTCGATTAACGTAAAACCTTTTTTATACATATTATTAATAATTAATTATAATCTCGTTTTCGACGTTACAACCATTATACTCTACCCCGTAAAATGAGTACATCACGGGGCAAGGCCCCCTGTGGATATGTACCTCGTGGCGTTTGCTAAAATCCCGAAGCGATATTGTAAATCGGCACCAGGACGGAGGTGAGGAGTATGCCCACCCCCACGCCCAAAATCACGATCAAAGCCGGCTCAATGAGGCCCACCAGGGTGTCCACGGCATCATTAACCTCCCGGCGGTAAAAGCGCGAGAGCGTGTCCAGTACAAAGCCCAATTTACCCGTCTCCTCGCCCACCTTCATCATTTGGATCATAATCGGCGGGATGTCGGAGTATTTGCTCATCACCTCCGAGACGGCGGAGCCCGTCTTGATGGCCGCCGAGGCCGAGAGGAGAATGTCGCGGTAAATGACGTTATTGACCACATCGGCGGTAATCTCGAGTGCCCGCACCATCGAGATACCGCTCGTCAACATGGTGTTTAAGTTGTCGGCAATGCGCGAGAGATACAGCTTTTGATATAAATCGCCCACGTACGGGATGGCGATTTTGGCCTCGTCAAGCGAGCGCCGGCCGGCCTCGGTTTGGATATAACGGAGGACAAAGATCGCCGCCGCAATCGCCAAAATAAGCAAAATAACGCCGTAAGCGACAAAAAAGTCGCTGATATTTATAACCACCCGCGTGTAAATCGGCAAATCCTGACCGGTCTCGATTAAAATCTGGGACAATTGCGGGATCACAAACATGAGCATGATGATCAGCACTACAATAAAAGAAAAGATGATAAAAACCGGGTAGACCAGCGCATTTTTAGCCCGACTGACCAACGCATAGGAGCGCTCCAAATAGTCGGCCAAATAAGTAAAAGTCTCGGAGAGCTTGCCCGTCTCCTCGCCCGACTTGACCATGCTGACGTAAAAAGTGGAGAAAATATCCGGATGACGGGAAAAGGCGCCCGAGATCGGCTGGCCGGCCTGGACATCGTCGAGTACCGCCGTGAGCTTGGCGCGCAAAATGGGGCTCGGCGCCTCGGCGGCCAACAACTTAAAAGTGGCGGTCACCGAGACCTTAGCCTCAAACAAAGTAGCGATTTGGCGCGACAAAATGACGATGTCGCGCGGCTTGACGGTATTAAACAGCTGGAAACGGGCCAAAAACGGGCCCTTTTTCTCGGCCTCGGGCTTGATTGAGAGGAGGATCAGGCCGCGGCGCTGGAGTGAGGCGATAGCCACGTCCATTGACGGCGCCTCAATCGAGCCGTTTTGCTCGATGCCGTCTTTGCCGGTCGCTTTGTAAATAAACAGCATAGATTAAAGCAGCCGCTCCAAACCTTTGGGATTAAGCGAGAAACGGTAAGCCGTATCGGCGGTAATCTCGCCGCGGCGAGAGAGATCGGCCAAAGAGTGATTGAGGTCGACCATACCCTGCTCGGCGCCGGTCTCAATGACTACATCGATCTCGGGCGTGCGGCCCTCGCGGATCAAGTTGGCAATAGCATTGTTGTTGATGAGCAGCTCATAGGCCGGGATAAGGCCGCCGGAGACCCGCGGCACCAAGCGCTGAGAAAAGATGCCCAACAAGCTGTCGGCCAGCTGGACACGAATTTGCCGCTGCTCATTACCGGGAAAAGAGTCGATAATACGGTCAATCGTTTGCGAAGCGCTGTTGGTGTGGAGGGTGGAAAAAATGAGATGCCCCGTCTCGGCCGCGGTCACCGCGGTGCTGATGGTCTCGGGCTCGCGCATCTCGCCAATCATCGCCACATTAACATCTTGGCGGAACATGGCCCGCAGCGCGGTGTGGAAGTCGGCAGTGTCAAAGCGCACCTCGCGCTGATCGATAATCGATTTGTCGCTGGTAAATAAGTACTCCACCGGATCCTCGATAGTAATGATATGCTCGCTGCGCTCGTGGTTGATAAGATCGATCATCGAGGCAAGCGTTGTAGATTTGCCGTGGCCGACCGGACCGACCACTAAAAAGAAGCCCTGCTCCTTTTTGCAAAAATCGGCCAAAGCGGGCGGCAAATTAAGCTCGGCCATGGTCCGGATCTGCCGCGGAATGAGGCGGAAGGCCAGTCCCACCGTCCCCTTTTGGTAAAAGGCGTTGCCGCGGAAGCGTACCGCCCCATCCGGGCTGTAGGAAAAGTCGATGTCATGACTGTCGAGGAAGATTTTTTTATTCTTCTCGTTCAGTACTGTTAGGGCAAAACCCATGGTATCCTCGGGCGTCAGCAGGGGCTTTTTGACCACCGGGATCAGGTCGCCCGAGACGCGGATGGTGGGATGGCGGCCGGCCGTCAAATGCAAATCCGAGGCACCCTCGCGGGCCACAATCAAAATCAATTCATCAAGCTCTTTTTTGTAATCGGTCATAAATTAAAAATTAAACGCTAAGTCCTTTTTGTTTGGCGATATCGATGGCCTTGGCCACTACCTCCGACGGCGTAGCCGTGGCCTTAATGATATAACCGTCGGCGCCCACGGCCAGACCGCGGTCAACATCGTCTTTTTGCCCCAAATTGGAGAGGATGATGATAGCGGCCGGACTTAAGTCGCTGCGAGCCTTGAGCTTTTTAACCAGCTCTAGCCCGTCCATGCCCGGCATCACGATGTCGACCAAGCAGATGGCCGGCACAAAACCGCCGTCGATTTTAGCCAGAGCCTCCTCGGCGCTGGCGGCAATCTCCACGGCAAAATTATGCTCGCTAAACTTGATCGAGTACATGTCGAGCAAGAACTTGTCGTCATCGATGACCAAAACTTTTAGACCGTTCCCAGACATAATAATTTATTATAGCTTATTAACCTCCTCAAAGGCAATTTGGCCAGCAAAAGCTTTTTGCATCGCGTCCTCGCGGATCGACAAAAAGCCCTTGGAGCGCAGTAATTTGTAAACATCGGTTTGGCCGGCACTTTTGAGGATAATTTTTTCCAAATCGCGATCCATTTCAAAAAACTCGGCCACGGCGGTGCGCCCTCGGCTGCCGGAGGGACATGACGTGCTGGGCACCGCCTTATACACCTCGCTTGGGACGGCAAACTGTGAGCGGTGCTCGGACGGCAAATCCTCAAGCTCTTTCTCAATCATCACTTTAAGCGAGTCGGACAATGGCTCTTTTTGTTTGGTGTCGCACAGTACTGGCACCAAACGCTGGCTGATCACCAGATTAAGCGTGGGTGGGATAAGGTAAGGCTCCACGCCCATATCGATTAGGCGCGGGATAGCGCCGGCCGCAGTATTGGTGTGTAAGGTGGAGAGGACCAAGTGGCCGGTCAGCGCCGCCTGCACCGCCAATTTGGCCGTCTCCTTATCGCGGATCTCGCCGACCATAATGATGTCCGGGTCTTGGCGCAAAATCGAGCGCAAACCGTTGGCAAAAGTGTAATTGATCTCCGGCTGGACCTGCGACTGATTGACGCCGGTAATGTCGTACTCGATCGGATCCTCCAAGCTGACGGTGTTAAACTTTTCCTTATCGACCTCGCTTAGCATCGAGTAGAGAGTGGTGGTTTTGCCGGAGCCGGTGGGACCGGTCAAGAGGACCATGCCGTAGGGGCGGGTGATCGCCTTCCTAATCGCGGCAACGACCCGCTCGTTGAGGCCCAAAGTCTCGAGCGAAACAAATTTATGATCCGGATCCAAAATACGGATCACCACCTTCTCGCCAAAAAAGGTCGGCAAAGTGGAGACGCGGAAGTCGATTTGCTTGCCCTCCACCTTGGCCGAGAAGCGGCCGTCCTGCGGCTTGCGCTTCTCATCCAGCTTCATATTGGTCAAAATCTTAACTCGCGAGACAATGGCGTTATGCACCGTTACCGGCAAAAGCAAACTGGTGTAGAGCACACCGTCGACGCGGAAACGGACGCGCACCTTGCCGGCCATCGGCTCGATGTGGATGTCGGAGGCGTTGCCGCTGATGGCATGCTGGAGGATCACGCCGACGATCTTGGTCACTGGTGCCTCCTCGACGAGACTGGCATCGCCCTCCTTGCGCTTGGCCGCCGGCGAGCCGATTACCGTCTCGCCGCCAGTGCCGCTGTCGCCGGAGGTGGTCTTGTATTCCTCCAAAGCCTCGTCCACCGCGCCGGTAATCCCCTTGTAGCCCTCAAAAGCTTTGGCAAATTGCTCCGGCGTTATTTTAAAAATCTTAAAAGGGATGTCGTTTTTGGAAGCGATAAACTGCAAAGCGTCGCGGGCCTCGATGTTGTCCGGATCGACCATCCCCACCTCCAGCACGCCGTCTTTGATCGCCATCGGCACCATTTGATAGTAAGAGGCGGCATCCTCCGGGACATTGCGCAAAACCGACGCCGCGATATGCTCGTCGCCAAGCTCTTTAATTGGCACTTTTAAATCATCGTCCATAATAAATCGCGCTAGCGCCGGCTGCCGCTGATGGTTTGGCCGGGCAAAGGAGCAAAAGGATTGGCGCGGCCGGCCGACACCGAAGGCAGTGGCTTTTGGAAATTGGTAAAGCCGCTCGCAAACACCGGATCGTCAAAAATATTGATCGTGGACTCAACCGACTGCAAAGCGGCCAATAACTCCACAAATTGCCGATCGGTCTCCAAGGTAGTGCTATCCTCCGCCGCCAAATCGGAGCCGGCAAGCTCACCAACAGTTTCGACCGTATCGGTGGAAAGGCCGATACTCTCTGAGGGACCGTTTGTACCGCCGAAATACCAATAGCCAAGCACCGCGGCGCTGGCCAAGAGGAGGACGATGATGACGTTGATCAGGGTTTTGGACATATTAATTTTTAAGCCAGTAGGTTTTAAAGTCGATGGTGTATTGGTAAATATCCTTGTCGTTGGCGGCGGTAAAGTTAAGCGCGGTCAAATCAATTACCCGCAAACTGCGAGCCAAATCGCTGATAAACCGCTGGAATTGGCCATAAGTACCCGAGACCGTAGCCGAAAAACTCTCGGTACCAAGACTGCCCAAAACAACGGTGCTGGTGGAAACCGCGCTCTGGCGCGCCGCCGGCGGCGTCTCCACTTTAATATTGTCGACGGTCAGGCCGTTTTGCTTGGCGATATTGGCGACGTCAACTACGACATCGATCGGATCAAGATTATCGGGTAAAAAAGTCTCCAGTTTAGCCAAGTCGTCGGGAGATAAGGCGCCAAAACGGGCGCTCAACTTCTCCTCCAGGGCAATTAAAGCCTCGGCCCGTTCCAAAGTTTGATTAAGCAAGTCGCGCTCGGCGCGCAAAGCCATAATCCCCGGCCAGCCGGCCTCGGCCGGATTATAAATAAGCGGCCTGATCCCACCCCAAAACAGGAAGATGATCAGGAACAAAATGACAATGGGTGCGATTAATCTGGTCATAGATCAATTAGTAGTGCTGGTTGCCGTAGAGGTAGCCGCCGGCAAGCCGGCCGGCGCCGCTGTTTGGCGGTTGGTCAAATAGGCGCGATAAGACAGGAGGCGCGGATCAAGCGACAAGGCCAATTTAAAATTGACAAAACCTTGATTGTCGAGCGCAAAGTCGGAGAAGGTAAAGGAGCGCACTCGCCTGTCGGCGCGGAAACCGGCCGCCTGAACGGCGATGTCCTCATAACGCAGGGCGGTACCCTCCAGCGCCAATCCGTCATTAGTTTGACTGAGCTTATTGTAACGGATATTAGACAAAGTAGTTTCGTCAAAAAAGGCCAGGAGCGGCAACATGGTGATGTGGTTATCCACAAGCCCGCGCGCCAATTTAAATTTAACATCGAGCCGTTGATACTCCTGCAAAGCGATTTTGTTAAGCTCCTCCTCTTTGCGCGCCAAAGTGGCTTTAAGTCCGCAGCTGGCGGCGATGCCGTCGGAGGTGGGCCGACAAGGGCGATTAATTTCATTGCTTAAGTACCAGCGATATCCAAAAAGTATGGCTGTAAATAAGGCTACAATCACTAAAATAATCACCGCTAATGAAGAGAGAAAGCTAAAGCGCTCCGGCGTTTGGATCGCGGCTTGATGCAGCGGTTGTTTAGGAATGAACGATGTTTGAATGGAAGGCTCCATAACCTATCACTATCTATTGTATCGCGAAATAAAATTGAGAGCTAGCGATTGGCGAGCACTCTTAAGGCGACACCCAAAGCAATGGCAAACGACGGCCCGGCCTCGACCAAAACATCGGCCAAAAACGGCGGCGCCTCAACGCGATCAAACGGCTTGCCTATCACAAGCGGCGTTTCGACCAAACCCTTGGCCGCCTCGGACAACCCGGAGAGCATGGCGCCGCCGCCGATTAGGACAATTTTGTTGACCGCTCGACTGTATTTGCGCTGATAATCTAAAATCACGCGATTAACTTCCGAGAAAATGTACTCCACCATCGGGCTGACTGTCGGCGCAATATTCTCCTCGCCGACCCGCTCCAACAAACCGACCTTGCGCTTGATCTCCTCGGCTTTAGCAAACGAGACGCCCAAAGAGCGCGAAACGGCGGTGGTAATGTCTTGGGCCCCCTTGTTGATAGTGTGCGAGACGCGGACGATGCCGTAATCGACGATTGTCATTTTGGCGGTGCCGGCACCCAAGTCCAAGATGGCGGTGGCTGAGAGCTCGGTGCCCAGCGCTGCGCGGATTGCCGCAAAAGTCTCGATCTCAAAAAAGCGGGTGTCCAAATTGGCCGCCTTGGCCACCGCCTCATACTGCGTCAAGGTGTCCTTATGAATAGCGGCCACCAACACCTCGACCATTTTGGTTTTAAAGGAGGAATTGCGCTCGCGGGTAGGGATAGTGATTTCCTCGTCGATTTTTTGCGGTATCACCCACCAGTCAAGCGCCACCTCACTGATCGGCACCGGCACATATTTGCGCGCCTCCAGCTGTATCACTTGAGACAATTCCTTCTCGCCCACCTCGGGCACCTCCATTGTTACCAAAAGACTAGAGCGCAACGGTATCGCCATGCCGCCCATTCGCGAAGTAATATTGGCCTCACGGAACAAATCATTAAGCAAAGTGACTAATTGCTCATTATTGAGATTGATCGCTTGCCCGACCGCCAAGTCGCCGTAAGGTCCGGTGGCAATCTCGCCGTAAGTCTCCAGGATCAAGCGCTCCTGCTCGGATTTGACCTGAACTACCTTGACCGACGAAAAGCCGATATCCACGCCAATAACACTGCCCGACTCCGGCCAAAGTGGGCGCTTTTTGATCCAGCTTAATGCCTGTGACCAATCCATAAGTAAGTTACAATAAAACCGATGGGCTTATTATATCATATTAAAGAGCGGATTTATGATCTCCTCTTCCCCGACGCCTGCTTTGGTTGTGGCTTGGCCGATACCGTGCTGTGCGACGACTGCGCCTTTAGCCTGCCGCGGGCCAGCGGCGATGACGATACTTGGACTTTGTTTGACTATCACGCGCCACTGGCAAAAAAATTATTGTGGCAATTAAAATACGGCGGCCGGCAACAGATTGGCCGACGCTTAGGCGAGTTGGCCGCTTACCACTGGTACGAGGACATTGCCGAGCTGGTAGCTTGGAACGGTGAGCAAAAAGTGCTAGTGGTGCCGGTGCCGCTCGGAGCCGGGCGCTTACGCGAACGCGGTTTTAATCAGGCGCTGGAGATTGCGCACGGCCTCCACGAGCATACCGGCGGACTAACCGAGCTTTTAATCGACGGTCTGCGGCGAGTCAAAGAGACGGAAAGTCAGGTTAAGACGGCTGGACGCGCCGAGCGCTTTAAAAATTTGGCCGGCGCCTTTGGCGAGACGAGCCCATTAGTAAAAGACAAAGTGGTGCTGCTTATCGACGACACCACGACCACGGGCGCGACCATGCAAAGCGCCGCCCGGAGCTTGTCGCAGGGCGGCGCTTCTCGCGTGATTAAATTAGCAATCGCGCGCGGTTAAATTAGGAAAGGTGTTTGGAAACCAGCTTGGTCATCTCAAACATCGAAACAGTGCCTTTGCCGCCAAAAACCGCTTTAAGCTTGGCATCGGCATTGATGTTGCGCTTGTTGTTGGCATCTTGGAGGCCATTGCTTTTAATGTACTCCCACAATTTTTTAACCACTTCCGAGCGCGGCATCGGACCCTTGCCCACCACCTCGGCCAACTCGTCACTGACTTGCATCGGCTTCATAAAAGCCGCATTACTTTTCGCCATAATTTTTGATTAATTATTATTAAGACTACCTTTTTCTCCTGCCGGCCATTATACCCTATCGCCCCTTAGGCGGCAACTGCGCGATTCAGCCAAAGCAAAAACTGCTCCCGATCCTCCAAAATCTCGGCCGGGACCAGCCAGTAATTTTTAAGCATAGCCTGTTTACCTTCTTTAGTGTAAGTAAATGGGTGGCTGCCCAACTTTTTTAACTCTGCCTTTTTCGTCTCGCCGGTTTTAAAATAAAGCTCGCCGTCATCAATGATGGCAAAAAACTTGTCGTCCTGATACAAACCCCAGCTCCCAAACATCCGCCGACTCCTCACTCCCGGCACCCCCTCAAGGAGATCGTAAACAATATAATCATGGAAGGAAGAGTCGGTGGTCATAACCCAGATTATACTCTTATTTTTTAAGTTGTGATGGCGCTAGAATCGTGCTAGATTGGGCCTACATAAGCGGTACAAGGAGGGGTGGCTGAGTGGTCGAAAGCGCCTCACTGCTAACGAGGTAGGGATGTAAAAGTCTCTCGAGGGTTCGAATCCCTCCCCCTCCGCAAAAATTGAAAATCGGAATTGGAGGCCGAAATGGGGTCGCGCCGCAGGCGC
>CAZZPK010000005.1:17651-52615 GCA_964655995.1 uncultured Candidatus Saccharibacteria bacterium | reverse complement strand
TATAAAAAGGCGCGCTGTTCACACTCGGTTTCCCTCAAGCTCCATCCCTTACGAGACTTAGCTAAGCAATAGGCATTAACTCGTTGGCTCATTCTTCAATAGGCACGCCGTCATACTGCATAGCTTGCGCCACGCAGCACTCCGACTCCTTGTAAGCATATGGTTTCAGGTCTATTTCAACGTCCTTCCGGACTGCTTTTCACCTTTCCCTCACGGTACTGGTTCACTATCGATCTCTAACTGTATTTAGCCTTGGCGGTTAGTGCCGCCGGATTCACTCAAGGCTGTCGTTCCTCGAATTACTCAAGAGTAGCAACTAAAGAGACTAAAATTTTTCGCTTACAGGGCTATCACCTTATTGGGCGCCGCTTCCCAGCGGCTTCAGCTAAATTTTAGTTTGGTAACTCTTCCAATTTTAATTGCGTTGCTACCTTACAACCCCCATAATCTTGCGACTACAGGTTTGGGCTCCTCCCTCTTCGCTCGCCGCTACTAAGGGAATGTCTCCCCCGCAAATGCGGGGGCTTATTTTCTTTTCCTCCAGGTACTGAGATGTTTCACTTCCCTGGGTATGCGACCCCGACGCAAGGTCGGGGTCAGCCGAGTTTTACTCGGCTGAGTTTCCTCATTCGGAGATCTCCGGATCGCAGGTTGCTAGGCACCTCCCCGGAGCTTATCGCAGCTAAGCCACGTCCTTCATCGCCTGTTAGAGTCTAGGCATCCACCATATGCTCTTAAATTTCCCATTAGGAAATTTACTTATCAACTAACGTGATTGCATTTTGATTACTTACAATGTTTTTTCTACCTGTATTCAATTGTCAATGAGTCATTCGTCCAGAAAAAAACCGCCTCGCGGCGGCGCCAAACCTTAAAATAACGGTTATGGCCGCCGCTTAAACTTGGTATAAATCGTATTCATATCCACGTGGCTAGTATATACGAGCCACTTATCCCCGTCAAGGAGTCAAAAACACCCCGGTTTTCCTTGCGGAAAACCGGGGCAGAAACATAGGCTAATTACTTGCGAGCACCGCCGCTGGGACGTCAGCGCCCCAGCCACGGCCGAGCCAGTCGTTGCTCCAGTGCCACCTGGAGCCATCCCAGTAGAGAAACCGGACATACAGGTAGCCACCGGCGTTGCGGTAAATCGTACCCCAGAAGAAGATAGCCTTGCCTTTCCATTCCTCTGGAATGAGATACTGGTTCTCCGGCTTGAGGAGGAAGTCCAGCAGGTTGGCGTTGAAGACTGACTGACTCTTCAACTCCTCGCGAAGGTCGTGGCCGCGATGTGAGCCTTTCTTTTGTGACTCGGAGAGCCAGAATTTGATCTTAGTGGGATCGAATTCGAACTGGCCACCTTTTCGATGTTCCTCCACCGACCAATCGTCGGGACAGAAGGGGGCGGCGTCGAGATCGACGAGATGCTTGACCCCTTCGATCTTGGCACGATTGAGGATAACTTGCCGCACTGCCGCCAAGTTGTCGCCACTGGAAAGGATTTTTACCTCTTCCGGTGTCCAACCATGGCGAGCAAAAGCGTGATCCAATTCCGCTGCTTGTCTGGCAGTCATTACCGCAGACGTGTCGCTCATGACTTGTCTCCTTGTATTAGGCAACTTGTCCCCAATGGACGTGTTGCGCTCTATTTCAATATCCTCTACCGTTATACACCCATCAGGTATACTTGTCAAGTCTGTCTAAATAACCCTTATTTTACAACCTTTCCCCAAGGCTAAGCCTCGGGGAGCTAAATAATTTTACTTTTGAAATCAATGGGTATATAGTACTTATAATATTATGGCCGTTAGGCCCCTGAGGCCCCGTCGCGAGACGGGGCCGATTTGTTTATTTGAAACTTAACTAATTCTTCTCTAGTAAGAACACGTTGTGTATCGGTTTCTTTTATCAAGCCTAGGGATGGCTCTCCCGCAAAGCCTACGTATTCAACTTTCTTTCTCTTGGCACTTCTAACATATTTGATCGCCGGTATCAGATCTGTGTCGGAACTAACCACAATTGCCGTGTCATAATAATTATCTACAGCCCCGGTTACAATTTCTATCGCCATCTTAACATCGACTCCTTTTTCTCTGATTCGATCTTTTCCATCGTACATAATCCTTCCTTGTTTAATCACAAAACCACAATTTCTTAAACCTTCAAGAAACTTTTGCTGACTCCTAGCCATCTTTTCACCTTTTTCGGTATTATCGTGATTCCTTACAATACCAACATAATACCTTTTTGACATCAATTTTTTACCTGTAGCTAAGTAAGAAATAAAACCATCAAAATCAAACCTCTTATCCGATTCTGGCAAACCAAGTGATTTTAATTTGTTATAAGTATTACTACCATCCATATATACCACAACCATTTCTTTTTTACTTGGAAATAACTTCATGTTTTCTCTTATTTTACCAAAAACAAACCTCCCCTGCCTATTAAAGACAGAGGAGGTGCGGTTAGTATTTACACTATACACCCCGGGAATATAAAGTCAAGCTAGGATGTGGATAATCACAAAGACTATCTCGAAATGTCTTTGTGAAGCTTGTCGAGGTAGCGAGCGGCCGCGTCGCGTCCGCCGAGACCAAAGGCCAAGCCGCCAGCCAAAGCAAGCATTGCCACAATACCGGTAAAGAGGGTGTAAAAGAGTTGTCCGGCAATACCGAGTTGGCTCATCGCCGCTACAAAAGCAAAGATCCATACCGCCCACTTGGCAACGCCGCCAAATAGCTCGGCATGAGGGATGTCTCCAGCCCGAGCCGAGCCGGTAACAAAGCGCTGCAAAAAGTCGGCCAAAACCGCTGCCACCAAGAGAATAAGCGCCGCCACGATGACATTAGGGATATACCCCAAGACCACCTGTTGGAGGAAGATGTTTACTTGATTTAAACCGAGAACGTCGATGGCCGCCACCAAAAAGGTAACGATGACAAACCACTTAACGAGTTCGCCGATAAACTTGCCCGAGTCGAGGCGCCAGCCGGCGCGCGTCATTAAGTCGCTAACACCCAGGCTCTCGAGCGCCCGATCAAGCTTGAGGGCACGGACCACCTGAGCTACCCACTTGCCGACAATAGTCCCAAAAGCCCAACCGACAACCAAAATAACAATCGACACCACAATGAGCGGTATATACATCACTACCCCCGTCCATAAATTTTGAAAAGAGGTGGTCAATACCTGACTCCAAGTCTGCAATAACATATTTTTATTGATATTTTACTTAATTACTAAAATACTCGACCCTAACTTTCTGGTAATGTCTAGCTTTAATGATAGCACAATTAAGGTCCGGGCAGGCGGTCAATCAGGACCAAATGTGGATAATCCAAAATATCCCGGACAAAGCGGTCGCTTGAGTGGAGGCGGAAGAGATAGTCCTCCGTCCCAAGCACCGCATAGGTCAGCTCGCGCCCCAAAGCGGCCTCCAAATCGGCAATCAATCGCTCAATGATCGGCTTTTTAAGCTTGTCGCCAACCGCCAATATGTCAACCCGGCTTTCCTTGTTGATAAAGAGCCCGGCCACCACCAAATAGCGCACCCGCCCCGCGGCTTTGACTCGCCGGACAATCTCCGATTGATGCAAGGCGGCATGAGCCGCCAATAAGCTCTTAAGCTCGGGCAATAACGCCAAACGCGGCAGGAGCGTCCACGCCCGCTTGCCGCGTTCTGGTTTGACTCGCGCGATTTTAGCCGCGACCAATACCCCCAGCTCTTTGCGGATCACCTCCGGCTTTAACTTGGACTTAACCGCCAATTGGTCGACAGTAAAGCTCGTCCCCGGATGCCACAGTAAGAGCTGGAGCAAACGGAGCCTTGCCTCACCGCCAAGCAAAGTGGCCAGCGTCTCCATAATCTTTAGCCGGTCTTACTTGAGAGTCACTTTGCCGCCGGCGACCTCGACTGCCTCTTTGAGCTTATTAGCGTCGTCCTTTTTCATCCCCTCTTTAAGCATCGCCGGGGCGGCGTCAACCAAATCTTTAGCCTCTTTTAAGCCCAAGCCCAAAGCCTCTTTAACCGCCTTGATTACTTGGATCTTTTGCTCGCCAGCGGCGGTGAGCTCTACGTTAAAGGAGTCTTTTTCCTCATCACCGGCAGCGGCACCGGCACCGGCGTTGCCGGCAACGACTACCGCTTGAGCCGAAACGCCAAACTTGGCCTCGAGCACTTTTACCAGCTCATGGAGCTCAAGGACGCTCATTGTCTCGATTTGCTCAACCAGTTTTTGGAACTTTTCCGGCACAGCCGCTTTTGTTGTCTCTTCCATAAATTTTGATTTTAATTAATTGCTAATTATTTTTTAGTCTCGGCAATCTGGTGCAAAGCCATAACCAAGCCCTGGATTGGCGAGTTGATCACATTAACCACTTGAGCATACAAAGTCTCGCGCGATGGGATCGTCGCCAAGCTGGTCATTAACACCTTGTCGGCAAAAGAACCCTGGAAGATGCCCCCCACAATCGCCAGGGCGTCTTTATACTTCTTCTCAAAAGCGTAAACGCCTTGGGCGCCGGCCAACGGATCGGTGCCGTAAGCGATGGCGATCTCGCCGTCAAGCGGCGGCATCGTGCCGCCGAATTTAGCCTGATCAAGTACTCGCTTAAGCAGAGTCTTTTTAACCACCAGGTAGCCGAGGCCGGCGGCACGGAGCGCCTTGCGGAGCTCGGTGGTCGCCGCCATCGACAAACCGTGGAAATTAACAAAGACGATGCCCGGCATCTCGCGGACAATTTGCTCGAGTTTGGCACTGATTGCCTCTTTTTTTTGTTTGGTAATTGCCATAAATTGCAAAATAAAAACGGCCTAAGGCCGCGCAAAGTTAAAACATCGACCGGCTATATAGGATTTACTTGCCCCGTGGCGTCTGCGCTTTACGGGGTAAACCTATAGTCTTTGCGGGCTAAGGCTACTGTAGCAAATCGATATTTTTAGTCAAGATCAACACCACCACGCCGATCAAGATCAGAGCCGCAAAACCAAGCGCCATCTTAAAAAATGAGTAGTTAAAATAAGGCATAAATTCACTTTAACTTGCGGGTATAATCGCCAAAGTTGGACAAGTCGCGCGGCAAACCGAGATCAATCAGCCAATCGAGGGCCACCTGCAATTTTTTAACCCTGCTAGGCAACTTCCACCAGTAAACCAGGCGCCACAAAAGCCAAGCCAAGCGCCCTTCAAAAAAGAGGCCCCCTATCTCGCCGAGCGCCCACCACTCGCCGGCCGAGACCAAAGTGCCCGCCGAGTGGTAACGAAAGAGTTTAAGCGGCCGCTGATGATAAAGCCGCTTGATGTTTTTAGCCACCGCCACAGCCTCCTTGGTGGCCACTTGGGCCAGAGCCGGCAAGTGGTCATGAGGCGAAGCGATGTCGGTAACCAGGGCCATATCGCCAACCACAAAGACCTCATTAAAGCCGTCTAATTGCAGCCAATTGTTGGCGATCAAGCGACCGTCCTCGGCCGCTTTAGGCGGCGCGGCCTCGTCAAAAGCGGGCAGGCGCGGCCGGACACCGGCTGTCCACACCACCGTATGAGTAGAGATTATCTCACCGTCAGCGGTTTTAATAAAATCCTTGCCCACCTCAGCGACCGCGGTATTAAATTTGACCGCCACACCTTTGTGCTCCAAGGCGCGCCGCCCAGCGGCCCGCAGAGGTGCCGAGAGTTTGGATAACACCTCGCCGCCACGCTCAACTAAAGTAAACCGCACCAAAGCGATGATCTCCGGCGGATAATACAGGCGGAAAGTGTCGCGCAAAAAATCGGCCATCTCGGTAATAAGCTCAAGACCCGTCGGGCCGCCACCCACCACCGCAAAGTGGAGCAGAGCCTCGCGCTCCTCCGGCTTTTTGGCCAAAAGAGCCTTCTCAAAGCACTCCAAAAAGTGATTTTTTAAAACCAAAGCGTCGTGTAAGCTTTTTAAGGTAAAGCTGTGCGCCGCCGCCCCAGGGATGTTAAAAAACTCGGTCTCCGCGCCGGTGGCCAAAACCAAATAATCGTAAGGTATGGTGCCGACGCTGGTCTTGACCTCTCGCTTATTGAGATTAATCGACTTGACCGAGGCGACAAGCAGTTGGTCTTGGCCGGCGCGCAACATCGGCCGGAGCGGGACCACCGCATTTTCGGGCGAGACGTTGCCAGTGGCCACCTCGGTAAGTAGTGGATGGAAGGTAAAATAATTGCGCTCGCTGACCAGAGTGATCTCAACCGCGCTCTCGGCGGCAAACAACCGGGTTAAGGCGCGCAAAGTGTAAACTCCGCCAAAGCCACCGCCCACTACCACGATTTTTGTTTTAGAATCTTTAATCATGATTTTAATAGCTGATCTGGTCGACCAATAATCCTTCCGCATCGTACAAACTGATCGTCTCGCGGTTGTTAAACCATAGGGCTCCGACATTTAAAAAGATGCGCCACTCATTGGTGTAAAAATCGGCGTCGCCGGCATGGCGCGCAATACAACTATTGTAATTATACCGCTCTTTTAAGAAATTGCGGCAGGTGCGCGAGAGGCCCGTTACGCCGTCGACATTAGCCGGCTCCCTGTCGGTAGACTCGTTAAACTCCGGCGTGTGACAGCGCGACATCCGGCGGACAAAGTTGTAGCACTTGTCGTCTAAGGTGCTAAACTCCGGCTCGCTCTCCGGATCAGGGCACTGTAATTTGATGGCTGGATAAAACTTGTATTCCGGCAAGGCCTCCAAATAACCCGAGCATTTGTTGACCTTAAAATTGGTTTGGATTTTGATCGGGCGCGATCTTAAAACCCCGCCGCTTAAAACCACTGCCCTTTCACGGGGCGCCAAAGTAATCGGCTGTTGTATGCCCAAGCCGCTCGGGAGCAAAAGCAAAGCGCCCGTTTGAATCGGCACAATCGCCGCTTGGCCCTGGCGATAACCATAGTCGGTAGGATAACGCCTGGTATCGCCGGCATTTTTGAGCCGCCAACCGGTAATCGTTACCGGTTGGCCGGAGCGGGAGACATTTTTAATAATCACATACTCCTCGTTAGAGTAGTCGGTGGAGCCGGCACTGCCCCGCTCAAGCTCTATAACTCCCCGCCAGGGCGAGTATAAAGAGGGGTCGCCAGTAGTTTGATAGTCGGTGGCGCGCCGACCAAAAAATCCGCCGCTTGATTTAGCGGTATCAGCCTGTAGTTTGGTAGAAGTGGCAGTGGTTAAAAAGGGCCCGCCCGCCTCTCGCCCCGGCCCGCCTGTTACTATCCAAGCCACAAACAGCACCCCGGCCACTACCCCCAACAGCCCCCAGTCCGACACCCCGCGATTATATTTAGAGTACATACTAAAAATTACTTTCATTTTAACATCGTTTGATACTCCAACCAATCAGTTAATTCTGTTTCAAAATCACGTCTCCCAAATTCAATTGGCAAATTATTTAATGATAAGATACTTCTTTCATTCCGAGGTGAGACCTTGGAATTAGCGTAATCAACAAAACTTGATGGGTAATAATTTTTCAAGAACGTCTTTATAGTTGGTATATCTTTTATACCCTCTTCTTTCCATTTTGGCTCAACTAACTTAACTGGATTCAAGTGGATATATGACATCAAATAGCGAAAATACCTATCATCTTCGATATGAACCGATCTGAAAACACCATCAAATAATTTACCCGTTCGCTGGTTTTTAATGTTGAAATACATGGAATAACCAGTAAGTAATTTTTGCATAAATAATGAAATACCATTTTCTGTAAGACCTTTAATCAAAAGATGGAAATGGTTTGGCATCAAACAGTAAGCACCAATTTCTACCGAGGTCTCACCTCGGTCAAAGGTAAATACTGGATCGGGGATAGTCTTGAGAGTAATCGATTTGGAAGAATTACATGTATACAAAAGCTTTAGAAAACGCAAATAATCGTTATTGTCATTAAAGATAACCCTTCTATCGTTACCCCTGCTATATAAGTGATACCACTCATCAACCATTAAAGGAGTTTTTCTTTCCATTTCAAAATTATACTATCCGAGGTCTCACCTCGGAATACCTTGGGAATCTTAGTGTGGATAATTCTTTTCCGAGGTCTCACCTTGGAAAGGGTTGAGGATGTAGGGGGTGGGGAGGATAAAGAGGTACAACAAAAAACCACCCCGAAGGGTGGTTTTTTGGAAACCTTATCCTAATCTAGTTCGACTAGAAAAGAATGTGAGATTAGTTACCGATAATGGTTGAACCAGTTCGGTAATCAGCCTCAGGAGTCAAGACTTGCTGACTATCTGCGTCAGTAGCCGTTCCTGCAAAGTTAACCGAGTACAAGTACATTCGGTAGTTCTCCGCAGTACCAGTTAAGTGAGCTGGATCGAAAGTAACAGCAAGCTTAAAGCGAGCCGTGCTGCCAGCGTTAATTCTTACGAAGTTACCGCTAGTAGAACCGCCGCTTACGCGAGTAATGTCAGAGCCGGCAATAGCACCGGTAGTAGTAGCAGCATAGGAGTTATCTTCGTCTTGAATAACGAAGTTAGCACCAGTGTTGCTCTCTGTAGTGCCTCGAGTAGCAGCGCCAAGTTCGATGAAGGCGTCATCCTCGATAGCGGTTACATCGAATACGATTTCGTACAACGCGGTGTTGTCAGTAGCAGTAGCCTCAACCATGAGATTTTGCTCAGGATTGTTGGTACTGATTGTCTTTACAGTAATACCTGAAGACAAGAATTTGATGTTGGTGCTGGAAACGCTACCTGACAACTCAGAGTTGGTTAGAGCATCACCGTTCTCATCATCGGCATCAATACCATCCTCGTTGCTAGCAATTACTTGACCAGCGAAAGAAGCTGACAAGTCATCACCACTAGCGAAGCCGAGCTCAACATCGTTGATGTCAGCAACGAGCATGAAGTTTACTTCTTCACCCTCCTCGATTACAACATCATCATCATCAAGATCACTAATAACTACACAGATCGCTTCATCGGTTGAAGAAGCAAAACCATCACTTCCACCATCACAATCTTTATCGATGGTTACTGTACCAACCTCACTGCCTTCCATCAACAAACGGAAGTCATTAGCGATTTCGGTCACACCTGTGCCGCTGTTGGAAGTAACATCAATAACGAGAGTGTTGAGGAAAATGTCAGAACCTTCAGCATCAAGGGTGAAGCTCAAGAGTTCAACATCATTAGTGTCGCTGGTATCATCTACAGCAACAGTGTGAGTCTCGTTAATACTTGAGTCATCCTCGCTAACAGTGAGCTCAACGTCACCAGAAGAACCTAGATCCTCAAAGGTGAAGGTCTCGCTGATGGAACCGTTAACTCCAGTACCAGTACTGTCAGTTAAGGTAGCGCCAGTCGCATCTTGGAAACGGATCTGACCGAGAGCCACTTCCCAATCCTCGCCGATGTCATCACTGTCAATGTTGTTAACTGCAGAAACAACAACGTAAAAGCGAGTGGTATCACCATCTCGTACAATCGCATTATTGATAGCAATATTGCGAGAGTAGACATCGCTGCTCTCTGAGAAGTCATCCGCATCAACAGTACCAACTACTTGGTTACCCATCATGATGGAAACCTCGTCAACATAACGGTCAAGACGGTCTGAACCAGAACCATCATGCTCGAACTCAACGCGGACAGAAGTGATGGCGATATCTGAATCATCGGCCTCAACCTCGAAGCCTAGAACTTTAACATCCTCCTCGCCCTCTAATACCTCATCCTCAGTACCAGATGTTCGCTCGGTAACAGTAATATCACCGGCACCACCTTGGAGAGTACCAGGAGTGGTTGGGGTGCCAGGAGTTGTAGGAGTACCAGGAGTGGTTGGGGTTGTTGGAGTCATTGACGAAGCGATTTGACCGCGAGTCAAAGGACCAAAGTAACCGGTAGCTGGAAGACCAACTGAAGCCTGGTACTTAGCCAAAGCCGACTTAGTCAAAGCGCCAAAGTAACCCATTGGCACGCCGGCTGGCATCGTGAGGAAACCCTTCGATACCAACATACTTTGTAATGCGGATACATCTTCACCGCGTGACCCAATGGTCAAATCGCGAGTGAAAGATGCATTAGCCACAGGAGCAGATGAACCACCAGTTAAAGCAGCAATCTGAGCCTGCAACGAAGCGATCAAAGCTTGTAGTGATGCAATGTCGGTAGCACCGGAAGTTTGGGCGGAAGCAGTAGATACGCCACCAACCAAAGCCAGTACTAAAGCAAGCGCTACAACCAATGAAGCAAATTTAAATTTACTCATAAAGTTTTGTAACACAACTTAATAATTTACTAATAAACTAATTAATAATTCACCTATTAGGAAACCGTGGCCAAACTCCAACTCATTCGACAATGAGCCGGAGTTTAACGGCCTAAACAAAACTTTATTAACCCTCCACCCAAAGCAAGGTGAATCGCTTTTAAGGTAAAGGTTAATAAACAAGATGGAAAGGAGTTTCAGACATAATCGTCGGGCGGTATATTTTATTGTCAAAGTACTCGGCGGACAGACAAAACAGCCAGTTCTCAACTAGGGCTTATTATAACAAGCAGTTAAGCCATCTAGCAAATGCCTTGTGGATAACCATTAAACCCCGTTACTATAGCAAAAAGGGAGCTATTTGGCAATGGCCTTGGCTAAGATATACCGGCTCCAGCGCCGATCACCCTGCTTTTTAAGGACACCACTGTCTACCAGGGCCGCTAGCTCGCGCTGTACCGTTTTAGTGCTACACTCCGGCACAGCATCGGCAATGTCCTTAATCCCCAGCCAACCTTGGCCCTCCAAAGATTTAATGATTTGTTGTTGGCGATCAGAAACAATACCGCCTTGTCGATAGGTTTTATTGTCCTTTATGTCCTTTAATTCTTTAGGACGATCTATTGGTCTAAAGGCCGGCAAAGAACTGGTGGTATCCAACAAATTGTTAGTGGCCAGCTGTTCTTTAGCATCTTTTAAGAGTGATTCGTATTCTTGTTTTATAATTGAGATATTCATAACTGAAAGGACATTACCAGCCAAAGCCAAGTCGCATAGATTTAAAATTAAGTGAATGTTAATGATCACCTGATTTAAAAAGGACAGATTGTAAGCCGTGGACTCGTCGGTTTTTAGGGTGTTTAACGTGGTGGTCAGGGTAATAGCCTGATCTCTTAGCTTAAGTTTTAATGGCTCATTATCAGGACAAAAAGCGGTTACAGCATAAAGTGCTTGAGCCAATTTTTGATTCTTAAGTACAAATATATTTATCCTGTCCTTTATCATATTGTCCTTTTGTTCTGTCATATTGTCTTTAATGTCCTTTATTATACTTTAAAGGAAAAGTTTTGTCCAATACCCCCTCATGATATAATTTGATTATGTTTAAAACCAAGCCTCGCCGCGGCCGACCGCCTAAAAATCCCCGCCCTGACGACGAGGGGTCAGCCGGCTTTTTAAGCACCATTAAAACCGAGACTAAGCGCGGCGTTTTGGCGGTAATTGCCTTAGCTTTGGCTATTTTCCTCCTCCTGGCTCACTTTAAGCAAGGAGGGCGTATCGGCACTGTGGTAGACTCCTGGACCTCTTGGCTACTTGGTACCGGGTTTTTCCTCTTGCCGATTGTTTTGATTTTATTTGGTCTTTCCCTGCTCCGTGCCGAACGGCGTAACTTATTAAAACTGCAAATATTGGGTGGGGTGCTTCTCTTTTTAGCTGCCTTAACCTTGGCCTCCATTACCGTCGGCGGCCAAATGGGCGGCGCTTTAGGCAGCACTATTAGCACCCCCTTGGTTAATTTATTTGGTTTAGCCGGAGCCATTGTCTTTTTGGGCGCAGTAGCGGTAGTGGCCAGCATGTTTTTATTTGACACCCATTTAACCCTAGACCGGCGGCTGTTTGGCTGGCAATTGTTTGGCCGAGATGAGGAGTTGGCAGATGATGAGGCCGACGAGGATATAGATGAGGCGCCAGTCCTGATGCCACCAGTCGCTACCCCGTCGGAAACTAAGGAGGCTCTACCCCCAAACTCAGTAAGCTCCAAAACCGATGAGACTAAGACCGCCTTTTCCTTAGGCTCGCTAATGACCGCCAGCCGGCGGGGCGACAAAGCGTTTACCCCGCCGCCGCTCTCACTGTTGGAAAAAGATAGCGGCAAGCCGGTGGTGGGCGACATCAAGGCCCAAAGCACGATCATCAAGCGCACTTTAGCCAATTTTGGCATTACGGTAGAGATGGACGAGGTCTCCATCGGGCCCTCGGTGACCCGCTTTGCTCTCAAGCCGGCGGAGGGCACCAAGGTGGCCCGGATTTTGAGCTTGCAAAATGATTTGGCTTTGGCTTTAGCCGCCCATCCGATCCGCATCGAGGCTCCGATTCCGGGCAAGTCGCTGGTCGGCATTGAGATCCCCAACAATGTCAAAACCACTGTCGGCCTGGGCACTCTCCTTGGTATGCCCGAGTTTGCCAGCTCGCCTCATCCGCTTCTGTTCTCGCTCGGCAAGAGCATTGACGGCCTGCCTCAATTTGCCAATTTGGCCAAAGCCCCCCACTTGATGATTGCCGGGACCACCGGCTCGGGTAAGTCGGTGGCGGTACATACGATTATCACCTCTCTCCTCTATCGGAATCCGCCCGAGCGCCTGCGCTTTATTATGATCGACCCTAAGCGCGTCGAGCTCACGTTGTACAACAAAATCCCCCACCTTTTAACGCCGGTGCTGACGGATGCTAAAAAAGCTATCGCCTCGCTCCGCTGGGCCGCCAAAGAAATGGACCGTCGCTACGATATTTTAGAGAGCTCGGCGGTACGCGACATACAGTCTTACCACAAAAACATCGTCGAGCCGGCTTTGGCCAGCGCCAAGCCGGCCGATGAGGAGACCGACGACGAGATCGAGCTGATGCCTTATATTATAATCGTCATTGATGAGTTGGCCGATATTATGTCGGCTTACCCGCGGGAGCTTGAGGCCGCGATTGTCCGCTTGGCCCAAATGTCTCGCGCCGTTGGCATCCATCTCATCCTCTCCACCCAACGACCGTCGGTGGAGGTGATTACCGGCCTAATCAAAGCCAATATCCCCTCGCGCATCGCCCTCCAAGTGGCCTCGCAAATCGACTCTCGCACTATTCTCGACATGGCCGGAGCGGAAAAATTGTTGGGCGCCGGGGACATGCTCTTCCTCTCCAGTGATATGGGCAAGCCGCGGCGCATCCAATCGGCCTTTATCTCGGAAAGCGAAGTGAAAAAGGTAGTCCAATTTTTGGCCGAGCGGCACCAGGATGATTTGCCGAGCTCGATTAACTTGGAGCCGGAGAGCGGTAACAACGCGCTCTTTAGCACCGCTTTAGACGGCGACGACGGCGAGAGCGACGACTTGTACGAGGAGGCGCGGGAGGCAGTGCTTAAGGCCGGCAAAGCAAGCGCCTCTTATCTCCAGCGCAAATTAAAAATCGGCTATGCCCGGGCGGCGCGCCTCCTGGATATGCTCGAGGAGCGTGGCGTTATCGGCCCTGGCGACGGCGCCAAGCCGCGCGAGGTTTTTGGCGCGCCAGCGGCCGGCGGAGCGGGGTCGGTCGACACTGCCGATACTGAAGAAATGATTTGATATGACCCCCAAGCGTTTGGTTATCTTGGTCCTTGGCGTAAGTCTCGCCTTATTTGCCTATACCCGGGTCCAAGCCTTAGTGGCCGGGCCGGAGATCGTTATCACCTCGCCTAAGGATGGCGAGTCGGTGAACGATGCTTTAGTCACTATTACCGGCACGGCGCATCGCATCTCGCTCATTACCTTAAACGGCCGGCAAATCTTTACCGACGAGTCCGGACGTTTTAAAGAGGAGTTGCTGCTCGCTTATGGCTATAATATACTTGAGCTCAAAGCCCAAGACAATTTTGGCCGAGTAACCGGCCAGACCCTGCGCTTAGTCTTAAATTAACCCAAACAAACAGTTTATGTACCCCAAAAAGAAAAAGGTTGAGCGCGTTACCGGAGGCGGCATTGAGGACACTATCCGCTCGATCCAAAGCAAATTTGGCGATGAAGCGATTATGAAGCTGGGCGACACCCCCAAGGTGGGCGTGGGCGCCATCTCTACCGGCTCCCTAAGCCTAGACAGCGCTTTGGGCATTGGCGGCGTGCCCCGCGGACGCATTATTGAGATTTTTGGCCCGGAATCCTCGGGTAAAACCACATTAGCTCTCCATATTATTGCCGAGGCCCAAAAAGCCGGCGGCATTTGCGCCTTTATTGACGCCGAGCATGCCCTGGACCCCGAGTACTCTAAAAAATTGGGGGTTAAAATCGACCAACTCCTACTCTCTCAGCCCGATTACGGCGAGCAGGCGCTTGAGATCGCCGAGAGCTTAATCCGCTCTGGAAAAATTGATGTGGTGGTGGTGGACTCGGTGGCCGCCCTCACCCCCAAAGACGAGATCGAGGGCGATGTGGGCGCGCACCACGTGGGTAAACAGGCCCGACTGATGAGCCAAGCGCTACGCAAAATGACGGCTATTGTCGCCCGCAGTAAAACCGTGGTTGTTTTTATCAATCAGATCCGAATGCAAATCGGCGTAATGTTTGGCAACCCGGAGACCACGCCGGGCGGCAAGGCGCTTAAATTTTACTCGTCGGTACGGCTCGATGTCCGACGCATCGCCCAAATTAAAAAGGGCGAGGAGGTGGTGGGCGGCCGCGTGCGAGTGAAGGTGGTTAAAAACAAAGTGGCCGCCCCATTTAAACAAGCCGAATTTGATGTGCTTTATAACGAGGGCATTTCGCCCGAGGGTGAGGTTATTGCCTTGGCGGAAAAATATGGTATTATCGCCAAGTCCGGAGCCAGTTACAGTTATAAGCCGGCCGGCGGCGAGGAGGTCAAACTAGGCAAAGGCTATGACGCTACCCGCCAATTTTTAAAAGAAAACACCAAGCTTAAAAACGAGATCGTCAAAGCGGTCCGCCAAGCGTTAAGCGCAACCAATTAAATATTTTATGTCTATGCTCGAGTACAACGAGGTTAAGCCTCGCAAATACATTGTGTTTGAGGGCGAGCCGTTTGAGGTGCTCACCTCGCACGTCTTCCGCAAGCAAATGCGCAAACCGGTCAATGCCACCAAGCTGCGCAATCTGCTGACCGGCAAAGTGGTGGAGCACTCCTTCCAGCAAAGCGACAAAGTAGTCGAGGCGGAGCTCGACAGCCGTAAAATCAAATACCTATACACTAATCGTGGCGAGTATTGGTTTTGCGAGGCGGACGACCCGAGCAAGCGCTTTAAACTGGAGCCGGAGGCCATTGCCGGCAAAATCGAGTGGATTAAACCAAACAGTATTGTCGATCTCCTCTCTTTTGAGGGCCGGATGATCGGTTTGGATATCCCGATTAAAGTGGACTTAAAAGTGACCGAGGCCGCTCCAGCCGTCCGTGGTAACACCGTCCAAGGCGGCAGTAAGGAAATCAAATTAGAAACCGGCAAAACCATAAACGTGCCGATGTTTATTAACGAGGGCGATATTATCCGCATCAATACCGAAACCGGCGACTACGTCGAGCGAGTTACTAATTAGCTGGCGATAAATGGGAGGAGAGCCAGTTGGCGAGCCTGCTTGATGGCGCTGGCCAGCTGGCGCTGATGGAGCGAGCAGAGACCGGTACGGCGGCTCTTAATAATCCGGCCGTAAGTGTCGGTAAAAGTTTTAAGCGTCTCCACCTCTTTGTAGTCGAGTGCTTTGGTATTATTGGTGCAAAAATGACATTGCTTCATGATAGATTTTTAGTTTAGTTAAATTAATTTAAAACGGGATATCGTCCGGATTAATGTCCTCTTGGGGATACTCGATGGTATCAAGCTCCTTGGCCGGCGCTTGGTTAAAGTTGTCCGCCGGCCCGGCATCCTGATTGATGCCAGCTGGTGCTGCGCCGGCTCCGTCGCGTTTGGGGCCAAATTGGACGCGGTCGGCCACAATCTCGGTACGATACTTTTTGGTGCCGTCTTGGGCGTCCCAGCTCCTGGTCTGCAGCCGCCCCTCCACAAAGACGCCGGAGCCCTTGCGGAGATATTGGGCCACTAGATCGGCCTGCGGGCCAAATACAACCACATTGTGGTACTGCGTGTCCTCTTTTTTGACCCCGGAGCGATCCTTCCACACGCTGGTGGTGGCCACCGCAAAGCTCGTCACCGCCTGGCCGGAGGGCAAAGCGCGCCGCTCCGGATCGCGGGTGAGATTACCATAAATCATGGCTTTGTTGATATACATAGTTAGACTAAGAGCTCCTCAATCTCTTTATCAATGGCGGCGGTAGCTGAGGGCGTTTGAGGAGGAGTCGCTCGCGGCTCGCGCGGCAGTGCCTCAACTACCGAGCGAAAGGGCTTTTCGATCAGCAAAGTGCGGATCACCACCTCGGCGGCCGTGATCTCCTGGAGGATTTTAGCCACCTTCTCTGCTGGGGCGATAAAGACTGCCGACCCCAAATAAGCCTCCTTAAAATTAGAGCGCTTGTGATTGATTACTTTGGCCACTGGGTAGGCCAGCGCCAGGCGCCGAGGGGCAGAGAGCTCCTCCACTGTTCCGCCCTGAGCGGCAATAGCCTTAACCACAACTGCTTTTAGAGTATCGTCTAAAGACTCCTCAACTAGGAGGGGTGATAATAGGAAGCCGATCTCATAACGACGGCTGCCCTCGGCCACTTTTTCTGCCTGCTTGGCACTATCCATAAGTACGGCTATCCTACCAAACCCCCCTCCAAAAGTCAAAAATAAAACGACAGAGGAGGGTGACACCCTCCTCTGTCTGACTAGGGCAACCGGTGGAACAATGTGTTACCGGCCGCAAAAACATCCAAATACCGACCATAAATATCTCACCTCCTTCCTTATTTAACTATAGCAAACGTGTCAAGTTAAATACTCTCTCGGCATTATTGGTAGTTGCCTTGATTATTTCGCCTATAGGGAGATTTTTTAACTCAGCCACTTTTTCGGCCACATACTCCACATAGGCCGGCTCGCAGCGCTGGCCACGGTAAGGGGCGGGGGCGACGTAAGGAGCGTCAGTCTCAAGCATTAAGCTTTCTAAAGGCACATTTTTAATCACCGCGTCGTAATCAGTGGTAAAAGTAATTACCCCAGTAACCGACAAGGTATGCCCTAAATTTAAAAACTTTTGGGCCAGAGCCCAATCCCCGGCAAAAAAGTGGGCATGCGCCTTAACGTCTTTATGCTCCTCTAAAATTTTAAGCACATCTTGGTAAGCCTCGCGGATATGGAGCATTAAGGGCTTACCCACTTCTCTTGCTATTTGGATTTGCGCTAAAAATAATTCTTTTTGTTTTACTTTAATACCCTCCTCACTCACCCTAAAGTAATCGAGTCCACACTCGCCTATTGCTACCACTTTAGGATGTTTAGCTAATTTAAGTAGTTTGGCCAAGTCATGATTCTCGCCAGCCTCGTGGGGATGAATGCCCACTGTGGCCCACAAATGCTCGTGTTGCTCGGCCAGCGCTATCGCCTCCTCGCTCGTCTTTAAACCAGTCCCCACGGTAATAGTGGCAATATCTTCTTGTTTTAATCTAGCGATCACCTCTCCTCGATCAGCATCAAACTCGGGAAAGTTGAGATGGGAATGGATATCAATTAAACGCATTTTATTTGCGAGGGAACAAGTTCTCCGGCTTTTTGTTTGTTTTAGTTGAATCAATGATACTTTCGGCAGTAGCAGGCATAAATGGTTTAAGCAAACAACCTATGTGATAAATCTTCACGACTAGATTTTTAATCACTTCTTCATTTTTTGTCTCCCATGGTTTCTGCTCTTGAATCATCTGATCTAATTCAGCGATCTTAGCCCAAATATATTCCATAACTAGATCAAAGCGATATTTATCTAAGAGTTCGTTAGTATAATCATTAAATCTATAACCTATATCATCAACTCTGACGGGTTCTCTTAAATTATCTTCCGCCAGCTTCATTACCCGGCTCACCAAATTACCCAAGCCATTGGCCAACCCCGAGTTGTACGCCTCTTTAAAACGCTCGGCCGTAAAATCCGAGTCCTCAAACGGGTTAATATGCCGCGCTAAAAAGTAGCGCACAGCATCAGTACCGTACTCATTTACCAAATCAAACGGACTCACCACATTGCCGATACTCTTACTCATTTTTTTACCATCACTCGTAATGTGGCCGTGGTAAACCACCTGATCGGTTTGCTTAATCCCGGCGGCCATAAGCATCACTTGCCACATCAGGGACTGGAAGCGGACTTGATCTTTACCCGCTAATTGGACGGTCTCGCCCTCTTGCCAAAATTGTTTAAACTTAATATCCTCCGGCCAACCAAGCGTTGAGATGTAATTGGTTAAAGCGTCAAACCAGACATACATTACCTGCGTCTCATCCCCGGGCACCGGGATACCCCACGGCAAGCGCTCTTGGGGCCGCGAGATGCTAAAATCGCCGAAGCCATTTTTAACAAACTCGAGCGCCTCCAGACGGCGCGACTCCGGCACAATGACCCCGTCCCGAGCCAAATAATCAAGCAATCTGCTTTTATACTCATCTGAGACTTTAAAAAACCAATTTTCTTCCTCCACCGCCTCCGGCGGCACGTTATGATCGGGACATTTGCCATCAACCAAATCGCTCTCTTTAATAAACGCCTCGCAGCCCACGCAGTACAAACCTTTAAAATTCCGCTTTTCGATATCTTTGGCCGAGCGTTTCCATAATTCCCCGGCGGCACTCACATGCGCCGGCGCAGTGGTGCGGATAAACGCGTCGGGAGAAACGTTAAGCGCCGCCTGCAGCTCTAAATAACGCTTGGCAAAATTATTTGTATATTCCTGAGGCGATAAATTGGCCGCCTCGGCCGCCCGATACACTTTTAAACCATGCTCATCGGTGCCGGTGTTAAAAAAAACGTTGTCGTTTTGTAATTTTTTAGCCCGCGCAATAATATCCGCCTGGACCAACTCTAAAGCAAAACCGATATGGGGCTCGGCGTTAACGTACGGCAAAGTGGTGGTAATGTAAAAATTTTTAGCCATTGGCGCTTGCGGCGGCCAATTTTTGCTGCTCAATGTCGCCGGCCAGCTCCATCAACACCGTCGCGATCGGCACCGCCAAAATAATTCCCAAAAAGCCGGCCAGCTGCCCACCCACAATGAGCGAGAGGATAACCAGGAGCGGCGGCACACCGACGATTTTTTTGACCACCAGCGGATAAATTAAATGATTCTCAAACTGCTGGATAATGACATAAAAGCCGGCCACCATCAGCCCCATCGGCACTCCCTCGGAAAAACCGATCAGCACCGCCGGCACCGCCGAGAGGATCGGGCCAAAAAACGGCACGAGCTCAAACACCGCCGCCAAAATGCCGAGTGTCAACGCGTAGCGGACCCCCAAAATGGTCAAACCCAAATAAACCAGCACGCCCACGATCAAACCGAGTACTAACTGGCCCTTAAACCAGCGGCCGATTTTATACTGCGAACGGCGCCATAAATTGATGATATATTTTTCGTTTTTGGCCGGCGTCACAATGCGGAGAAAGTTCTCAATCCCATTTTCCTGCACCGCCAAGTAAAACGAGACAACCAGCACGATAATAAAGCTGAAAGCGCTGCCGAAGACGGTGACACCGGTTTGGAAGAGGCCACCCGAGAGCTCGGCAATCTGATCCTGGGCCGCCTCAACTAAATCTTTTAAAGAAAAGCTCTTGGCCAGCCCACCGGTAATCGAGGACAGCGGATCCACACTGCTTTGGCGCCCCCCGAGAGCGGTGATCTGGTCAGGCAGGGTTTGGGACAATTGGCTTAAGTCGCTAAACAGCGGCGGGACAAACAGGTAAATCGAGACAAAAAGGATCGCAAAAGCCAAAAGATAAATAAGCACCACCGCGACCACCCGCGGCACTTTGTAGTTAATAAACCAGCGCGTCATCGGCTCAACGGCGGCGGCGATAACCACCGCCGTTAAAATAATCAACACGAGCTCGCGCAAGGCCAAGAGGGCCACCGTAATCGCCAACACTACCAAAATGCGCACCAGTGTACCGGTACTAATACTGATCGTCAGATGATCGCGGAGGTCGGGCATAAGCGCTTTATGTTGAATTGTACTACACCTTGAGCACTCGCTCAAACGGCCGCTTGCTCTTAAACGGACCAATGAGAGCGCAAGTTAAATTTTTAGCGGTAAAAATCTCGCGGGCCAGACGCTTAAGTTGGCGCGCCGTTACCGCCTCGATTTTTTTAGCATAAGCGACCGGCGTCTCGGCTTTGTGCTTGAGCACTTGCTGCATGCCGTAAAAATTGGCCACATTGTTGGACGATTCCAAATCCAGATACATCGTACCTAAAATGTGGTCTTTAACCCGGCGGAGTTCGGCGGCCGGCACCGTCTCTTTTTTAAGCCGGCGGCACTCGGCTAAAATGGTTTTAACAATGTCCGGCGCTCGCTTGGTGTCGGCCCCCACTGAAACCTCAAAAATACCGTGGTCGGTATAGCTGTCATCGCAGGCCCAGACGTAATAAGCGGCTCCCAGCTCATCGCGGATTTTTTGCGTCAGCCGCGAGCTCATCCCGCCGCCCAAAATAGACGAGAGCACGTCCAAGGCATAAGTGTCTTTGTGTGAGATCGGCCGCGAGCGGAAAGCGACCACCAAATGAGTCTGGTCGGAGGCCTTATGCTTGATCGCCACCACCGGCTTGGCCTGCTTCTCCACCACCGGCTTTTTGGGCTCGGGCGTGCCAGCCGGCATCCGGCCAAAAGTCTTTTTAATTAAAGCGAGGGCCTCGCGCTGATTAAACCGCCCGGCCACCACCACCGTAGTTGTTTGCGGCAAATAGTGGGCGGCGCGATATTTGATAAAATCGCGGCGCTTTAAGCGGCTAACCGTCGCCTTGGTGCCCAAGACGCTCCAGCCGGCCGGCTGATTGCCGTAAAGCACCTCCATTAAATAATCCTGCACGGCTCGCGCCGGATTGTCCTCGTACATATTGATTTCCTCGATAATCACTCCGCGCTCCTTGTCGATCTCTTTGGAATCAAAAAGTGGATTCAAATACATGTCAGCGATCAAATCAAACGCTTGGGCAAAATGCTTAGACTGCACCTTGGCGTAATAACCGGTATACTCCTGCGAGGTAAAGGCGTTGTATTTGGCACCCAAACTGTCGAGCTCTTGACTGATATCGCTTGCCTGAGGTCGGCGCGTTGTCCCTTTAAAGCACATATGCTCGAGGAAGTGGGAAATGCCACTTGAGCGCTTGTCCTCGTACTTGGAACCGGCCTCGACCAACACCAAAGTAGTAACCGCCTGGGTGTCAGGCTTGGGGACAAAAATGACCTTGAGGCCATTGGGTAGTGTGCGCTTAACCACCTTCATCGGCCCCACCTTACCACACCCTCCCCCACCCCTCAAATTTGACAAAATTAGTAATTTATTACTTTAAAAAGTTGGTGAGGTCTTTGACGGGTACGCGCTCTTGGTCGCCGGTGTCGCGGTCGCGGACGGTAACGGTATCATTTTCCAAAGTGTCAAAATCAATCGTTACGCAGTGTGGCGTGCCGATCTCATCTTGGCGGCGATAGCGCTTGCCAATATTGCCGTTGTCGTCAAAAATCACCCGCCCCGGCATCGCCTCGCGCAATAAGTCGTAAACCCCGCGCGCCTTTTTAATCAACTCCGGCTTATTTTTAAGGAGAGGGAAGACGGCCACTCTAAACGGCGCCACATTTTTATTAAAGGCCAAATACGTACGCGCCTCACCGCCCAATTCATCCTCCTTGAAACTTGAGAGTAAAATCGCCAAAATAGTGCGATCTAAACCGAATGATGGCTCAATCACATGAGGCGTTAAGCGCTCTTTGCTTTCCTCATCAAAATAAGAGAGATCGGTACTCGAGGACGCGCTGTGGCGCGAGAGATCATAGTCCGTCCGATAGGCCAAACCATACAACTCTTTTTTGCCAAACGGGTAATCAAATTCAAAATCAATTGTCCGCTTGGAGTAGTGCGCCCGATCGCTATCCCCCACCTCAAGCTCCGAGACCAAATCCTGGTTAATGCCCACCGCTTTAATAAAACGCCACACTTCCGCTTGCCAATGCTCAAACCAGCGCTCCCACTCCGCCGGTTTTACAAAATACTCAATTTCCATCTGCTCAAACTCGCGGACTCTAAAAACAAAGTCGCGCGGCGTAATCTCATTGCGGAAGGCCTTGCCGATTTGAGCCAAACCAAACGGCAATTTGGGATGGAACGAGTCAATAATATTTTTAAAATTAACAAACATCCCTTGAGCCGTCTCCGGGCGCAAGTAGGAGGTGGCGGCCGAGTCGGCCACCGAGCCCACCTTGGTCTCAAACATCATATTAAATTGCCGCGCCTCACCTAAGGCCCCGCCACAGTCCGGGCACTTGCTAGGCTCGTCAACTTGATCAGCTCTAAAACGATGCTGGCATTTAACACACTCCACGAGCGGGTCGGTAAAGCCATCAACGTGTCCGGAGGCTTGCCACACTTTTTGATTCATTAAAATCGCGGCATCAACACCGTACATATCCTCCCGATCAAGCACCACTTGCCGCCACCACAAATCCTTAACCGCATTTTTAAGCGCGACTCCGAGCGGCCCATAGTCCCAAGTACCCGCCAACCCACCGTAAATCTCCGAGCCGGGGTAAATAAAGCCGCGGCGCTTGGTAAGCGAGATGAGCTTGTCCATTGATACTTGATTAGAATCGGCCATAACTATATTACTTAACCACAACTCCCCGCTCATTAGCAAAGGCCGGATCAAAAAGGAGCTTGGTGGTCAAGGCCGGTCGAGTAATGGACAGCTCGCGGCCGGTAAAGCTGTCGGTACCGGCCAAGCGGCTCTCGCCCAAAATCGGCGCGCGCTCGCCCACTTGATTAGCACTGGGAGTAAAACCTATTTGGAAGGAGACCTCCCTCCCCGACGATCCACCGAGGCCGGTACCGCGGCCAAGAGTGCCGACCTGCCATGTTACCGTTTGAGTATCAGTGTCAAAAGTTACCGACTCGCTGCCTGGCGACACTTTGCCGAGCCACTTTACTCCGCCGGGCAGCACCGCCTTAACCGTGGCGTTTTTGAGATCATTGGTCGTATTCGACAAATTCCACACTACGGTGTAAGTGGTCTCTCTCTCTACCTTGGGTGGTACCGACCCAGTATTGGTAAAGGCGCCAATCGAGTAAAGCGCTTTGGCTCCCAAATCAGCCGCCGTACCCAGCCTAACCACTTGCTCCAAAGAACTGCGGACCACCTCGGTGCCGACACCACTAGCATTGATGCCGGACGACTCAACCACTACCTTAATCAGCGGCTGCGAGAGACCGGCGCTCGCGCCGGAGGCCGTCGGCAATGTCTTAAGGTTAAAACCGACAGTACCTCCCTCGCCCGGGCGGACCAAGGCCAAATCAGCGGTAGTCACTTTAGTCCAAGTAATCGTGTTGTCACTTGAGCGATAAACGCCGTTGGTACTGATGCTTTCTTGGGCAAAAGCGTTACCGGAGAGTTTGGCTACCAGCACCACGTCGCGCAAAGGAGCATTGGTGTTATTGATCCAGCTTAATTTATAGCGCAACGACTCATCGCCACCGGCATGGTAAGCCTCGGCCGGCGAGTCATTAACGGTAAGCTGCAGCCCCAATAAGGCCGGCTTTAAAGTAATCGCCTCAAAATGATCGCCGTAAGGTATGTCAATAGCAACACTGTCACCCGCTTTGGCGGTACCTATTGTAAAGAGCAGCGACTTAACCTCCGCGCTTTGGCCGATTATCTGGGCCCGGAGACTGATGAGACGCTTTTCACCGGGAGTGAGATCGCCCAAATTCCACGCTCGCCCAGCCGCATCAAACTCGGGATTACTGGAAATAATTTTCAAATCAGAGGGATATTCGGCCACCAAGCGGAGATTTTTGAGCACCGATTGAGAGTTGGAGGTAATCTCCATTGTTACAGTAAAAGTGTCGCCCGGGCTCACCGCTTCCGGCACGTTCACCACTATTGCCACCGGCGAGGAGTTGATCCCGAGAGCGTACTGGTGGCTCTTTTCAAACAAAGCGTTGGAACCGCCCACTTTATACTCAACTGTAATCTTAACGGTTTGCGAGGTATTTTGCTCGCCGTAAAAAATCGGATTAACCAGCTTGGTCGCCGTCTCGCCGGGAGCCAGCGACCCCAGATCCAGCTTAACCCGCGCCGGCGCCGGCTTGGCCCCGTCCGGCCCCAACAATTTGGTGGAGTCGGGATAAACCAAAACTAAAGCGGCCGACTCCAGTGGGATGCGATTACGGTTGGTTACAACGATTTGCAGGGTAGTCTCCTCGCCTGACTTAACCGCTGTCGGCCCGCGGACAATTACCTCGATATTGCTGTTGGAAACGACATTACCACCGCGAAAAAGCAAAAATCCGCCAATAATCAGAGTGGAAGAAAAAAAGATCAGCGCGCCGAGCAATAAACGCCAAACCCAGCGCGACTCCTCATGGCTCGGCTTTGCAGGCGGCGGAGGCGTCCAATTGTTGCCCCCCGAGTCTTCGGGCCGACTAAAATCATGCCGCTTGGGGATCGGCGGCACATAGGAGCGCTCATACAACTTTTTTTCCAACTGCGCCAAACCATCGGGCGCTTCCGTATCGGCCATACGATATAAATTATAGCACGTCGCTTTAAGCAATGCCGCGGGCCAAACAATCGTTGATTGCCGACAATAACTCCTTTGTCGGCATCGTCTTGCCCCAATCGGACGGCAAATCCAAATAACCTAAGGCTAACAGGAGTCTGGCCGCCAAAATACATTCGACTCGCAGTAATCGCTTATTGTCGTTTAAAACGTCTTCGGACAACTCCCAGGCTTCATTTAAAACCGCAAATAGAGCCGGTTCAGGCAACTCGCCGTGGACATAGTGCCGGATAATGGTCGCGAGCCGCTCCAGCAACTTTTTTTTGGCCACCGCGCCGGGAGCCGCATCACTTTTAACGCCGACCAATCGCCACCACTCTCGCCCGCGCACCAATGAGATGGAAACAGGCTGATGCGCCGACAAAGCCATGCGATGTTTGGAGCGCTCCTCTCTGGCTCCTTGAGCCAAAACTGGCACCAAGCCAAAATCGCGCGACAGCACCGAGAGCAACAAGGCCGACTCGCCATACGGCCGCCGACCCAAGATAAAGCCTTTAGTCTCGTAGCGGTGATGCGACATAAATAGTAAAGGTGTGATTGCTGGTTTTTACGGTCGTTGCCCCTACATCTCCGACATTATCGGCAAAAACAATTTCCCTCGCTCTGATTATTTTTTTAATTTCTGACTCAAATTGTTTGATTAAACTTTGGCCTGCCTTGTCGGTGTGAACCGTTAAAGTAATTAAATCTTGCGGCGTATAGCCTTGAACCTTGCGCCACTCTTGGACCTGACGGGTAAACTCGCGCATCTCGCCCTCAGTCATTAACTCGGGCGTTAAATTTTGATCCAAATCAATTTGCGGCAAAGTAGTATCCACGACGATATTTTTAACATTCACCTCATCGGCGATAATTTGCTGCAATTCTTTCGGCAAATCGATATTAATAGTCAAACGGCCAAGCGGCTGGCGGACTTTTACTCCCGCTTGTTGGCGCAAAGCCAAGGCCTGCTCCACAATTTGCCGCGCTTTGGCCATATTAGCCAGCAATTCCACATTATAACTCTCCGATTTAATCTCAACGGCCGGCCAATCGGCCAAATGGACACTGATCGGCTCATTGTCAAAACGGAGCTCCCGGTAAAGCCACTCGGCGGTAAAGGGAGCAAACGGCGCCATTAATTTAGCCGTCTCTTTTAAAACCTGCGGCAATACCACCAGAGCGCCAGCGCGCTCGCGCGAGCGGCGCAAATACCAATTGGATAAATCATCAATAAAAGCATCGAGAGGGCGCAAAGCGCGGTCAAGCTCGTAACGCTCGAGAGAAAAAGAGACAGCCTTAACAGTCTCGGCTAAGCGAGCCCAAATCCAATCATCAAGCACGTGGGGTGTCGAGTTCGCCTCCTCGCTACCACGATACAACTGGTAAAACTGATAAACGTTGCCGAGACGCCCAAAAACGCGCCGCGACACCTCCCCCACTCCCGCTTCGGAAAAATTAAGATCCTCCCCGGCCACCACCGGACCCTGCAACAAATACCAGCGTAAAACATCCGCTCCATATTTATTTATTAAATTGGCCGGATCCGGATAATTTTTAAGTTTTTTGGACATTTTTTGTCCATCCTCGGCCAAAATCAGGCCGTTAACAATGACATGCCGATACGGCGCCACGCCAAATAAAGCCACCCCTAAAACCAAAAGTGAGTAAAACCAGCCGCGCGTCTGGTCTAGACCCTCGGCAATGAATTGGGCCGGAAAGCCGGACCCCGTGGCTGGATCAAAACTGCGATCGGCTGCAAACGGGTAATGAGCTTGGCCGTAAGGCATGGAGCCGGACTCAAACCAGCAATCGAACACCTCGGGCACGCGCTCCATTTTGCCGCCGCAGGCGCACTTTAAAGCCACTTCGTCAATGTAAGGGCGGTGCAAATCAAGCGAGCCGGACGCGTTGCGCGGCAATTGATAATACTCAATTAAGTAGCGGGTGGCGCGATGAATTTTGCCGAGCGCCAATTTAGTTTCGGCGATCTTCTCGTCATAAGCGCCGGCGGCGCCGGCGATCAGGGTAAAAATCGGCAAACCGTGGCTAACCAGGACAATGGTCTGGTCTTGATATTTTTGCTCCAATTCCGCCAACAGGCTCAAAACTCGCCAGCGGACATCAAGCATACTCTCGCCGCCGGGTAGGCGATCGGTTAAACGATTTTTGCCAAATTTAAAAAAGTCACCGTAATCCTGCCAGCTATGCCCCTCGAGCTCACCGGCATCAAGCTCGCGCAGACGCTCATCATAAATAATTTGACTGGGATCAATCCCGACAGTTTCAGCGATCAAATTGGCCGTTTCCTTGGCTCGCGTAAAATCCGAGGAGATGATCAAGGTGGGCGCATCGGCTTTTAACTGGGCCGCGACCGCCATCACCTCCTCCCGGCCGGCGGCAGTTAAACCGTCGGGATTGCCCACGCGAGAGCTGATGCGATTGGCCACATTGCTCTCGGCCTCACCGTGCCGAATGGCAATATAAGTATTTTTAGGCGGCGCCACTTTAGACTTAAGCTCGGCCAAAGAGCCGAGCACCTCAACCTTTTTGCACTCCCGGCACCGCCAGACCGGTATCGGCGCGCCCCAAAAGCGCGAGCGTGAGATCGCCCAGTCGCGCGCGCCCTCGAGCCATTTGCCAAAGCGGCCGTCGCGAATATGCTCGGGTACCCAAGTGACGCTTTGATTTGCCTCCACTAACTTATCTTTAAACGCCGTCACTTTTACAAACCAGGACGAGGCGGCGTAGTTTAGGAGCGGCGTCTCACAGCGCCAACAATGCGGGTAAGAGTGAGTGATTTTTTGCTTGGCGAATAATAAATCTTTACCCGCCAAATATTTGATGATTTTTACATCCGTCGCCTGATGATCGTCTTTAGGCTTAACCAACTCTCCGGCAAAATCGCTAACCTCCGGTTTAAACCGACCATCGGTACCAACATGTTGAATAAACGGCAAATCACATTTTTGCCCCAATAGCATATCATCCTCGCCAAACGCGGGCGCAATGTGGACCACTCCCGTCCCATCCTCGGTGGTTACAAACTCTGCTCCATAAATTTGCCAACCATTAGTCTTATTTTTCAAACTCTCGTCTTTGGTGTAGTAATCAAAAAGGGAGTGATATTTTTGGCCAATTAACTGCTGACCGGTTAAAGTTTTTTCAACTTGATACTCTTTATCTTTAAATACTTCGCTTACTCGTGGGGTCGCAAGCCAGTATTTTTTACCTTCAAACAAAACCAAACTGTACTCCACTGCCGGATTAACCGCCAACGCGACATTGCCCGGCAAGGTCCACGGCGTCGTCGTCCAGGCCAGCAAATACGTCCCCGGCTCATCCACCAGCTCAAACTTAACCGTCACCGACAAATCAACAATATCTTTATAGCCTTGATTAACCTCAAAGTTGGAGAGCGTGGTCTCACAACGCGGGCACAGCTGCATTGACTTGTAGCCCTCGTAAATTAAATCTTTGTCGTACAGCGTTTTAAAAATCCACCACACGCTCTCGGTGTAGGAGGCGTCCATCGTTTTGTAATCATCCTCCATGTCCACAAAGCGGCCCAGACGCGGCACCATGTGCCGCCACTCGTCGGCAAAACGGAGCACGGTGTTACGCGCCGTCTCATTAAATTTACCAATGCCTAAATCCAAAATATCTTTTTTGGTTTTAAGACCGAGATCCTGCTCGACCACATTCTCCAGGGGCAAGCCGTGGCAGTCCCAGCCCCAGCGGCGGCGGACGCGATACCCACGCATGGTCCGATAGCGCGGGATCACATCCTTAATGGTGCTGGCTAAAATGTGGCCGTAGTGGGGCAAACCGGTGGCAAATGGCGGCCCATCGTAAAAAACGTAGTCGCCTGCTGGCGCCTCCTTATCGACTGTTTTTTGAAAAATATCCTCCTTTTCCCAAAAAGCGAGGATTTTCTCCTCCCGCTCCGCCGTCTCGCTTTTGCCCTTATTTTCGGCCATAGATAATAACCCAGCATATCACACTGCGCACTACCCGAGCTACATCCGCTCCGGTGCAGTAATACCCAACAACCCGAGGCCGTTTTTAAGCGTTTGGCCGACGGCGGCGGTCAAGGCTAGGCGATAACCACTAGCCTCATTGCCTACGATTTTATTGTTAGCGTAATAAGCGTTAAAACTGCCGGCCAGATCGGTTAAGTAAGTAGTGAGATAGTGTGGTGCTAAATGCTCCCCTGCCTTGTAGACAGCCTCCGGGTAACGCGCGAGCAACTTCTCTACTAATCCCGGACTCTCGGCTTGAGTTAAATTAGTGGCCAAACCCTCCTCTTTGGCCTTAGCCAGCACCGACTGGGTCCGGGCGTAAGTGTATTGGAGGTAGGGACCAGAGCTACCCTCAAAGGAGATCGACTTTTCCAAATCAAAAATAATGTCTTTAGTAATATCTTGTTTTAAAATCGAGTACTTAATGGCGCCAATGGCCACCTGCTCCAAAACTGCGTCAGTTAAATTACTCTCCTTTTTTGCTTCGGCAACTTTAGTTTTAATTTTCTCTTTCACTTCAGCAATCAAACTTTCGGCCGTAATGACATCACCCGTCCGCGACGACATTTTGCCGCCCGGCAAACGGAGCATGCCGTGCGGCACATGGCGTGTTTTATTTGCCAAATCGGGGAAGATCTTTTTTAGCGCCGAGAGCAGGACTTTAAAATACTCCGTAATCTCATTACCGGTAACCACAATCGAGTAATCATACGGGTATTTATCGTATTTAATTTTAGCGAGCCCTAGCTCCTTAGCCTCGTAAGTAGGCAAACCCTCGGAGTTAATGAATACCCGGGTGTGCAAACCTTCCCGCTCGCCCGCGTACACCACCGCGCCATCGCTCTTGGTAAATACCGTATCGAGACTTTTCTCCACCAGCTCTTTGCCAAACTCGGCCACCTCGCTCTCAAAAAAGTTAAAATCAAATTTGGTCCCCAATTTTTGGTAAATAATCTCAAATTGTTTTAAACTTTCCGCCCGGCCGGTATCATACAACTTATTTACCGCCTCATCACTCCGGTTATATATTTTTTTATTCAGCTCAACAATTTGCGCTTTAGCCGCCTCACTCTCCTCATAAGCCTGAGCGCCAAAGGCGTAAGCGGCGCTTAAATCCTGGCCGTTTTGCAAGCCGTAAATCGCTTTAGCGACGTGCATCCCCACATCGCCTTGGTAGCAAGCGCGTTTAACCTCGGCCCCGCTGGCCTCGGCAATGCGACTAATGGCCTCGCCAATAGTGTTAGACATCAAGTGTCCAATATGAAAAAGCTTAAACGGATTAGGGTCGGTGTACTCGACCATCACCTTATAACCCTTAACGTCCTCATTTTGGCCGTAGCTCTCGCCTTGTTCCAAAACGGCCTTAACTTGATCGGTAAAAACTCTGTCAGCTAAAAAAAAGTTTAAAAACCCCGGCCCTGCTATCTCAATTTTAGAAACTAGATCATTGGTTGGGAAATTAGTTTTAATCTCTTCAGCTACTTGTTGGGGAGACTTGCCTACTTGCTTAGCCAGCATTAAAGCCACATTACTAGCGTAATCACCATTGGCTAAGTCATCCGGATGCTCTAATTTAACCTCCATCACCCCAAAACCCGCCTGCTCGCAAGCCTCGCTAATTAACTCCTTTAACTTAACGGTTATCATTTTGAGCTTATTTTAACATGCGGGAGCCCAACTTAACGATTGTCGCCGGAACCGGCCAAAGTCCCCCGCTCCAAACGAGATCGCAATTTAGCTAAATTACCTTGGGCGATCTCTCCCAAATCCAAATTAAACTCGGTGGCCAATTGGGAGACATACCACAAAACATCACCTAACTCCTTGGCGATCTCCTCCCGTTTTTGCCCTGATACTTGCATATTATCGTCCCGCATAATTTTTTTGATTTTCTCGGCCACCTCGCCGGCCTCGCCCACCAAGCCAAGTGTCGGGTAAATAAAATTAGATCCCGCTTGCGGATAAATAGCTGTCGCCCTCGAATCTTTTTGATAAGTCTTAAAATCCATAAATTATTTTCTTAAAATACTATTAATCCGCTGGGCAATCTCCACCATATCCGTCTCTGTTTTACCGCGCGTCGTCTCGGCCGCGGTACCAAGGCGGATACCGGAGGGATCGACCGGTGGACGAGTATCACCCGGGATCGCATTTTTATTAACAATAATCCCAGCCGCCTCCAACCGATCACTCGCCTCCCGACCACTAAGGCCATTGCTCCAAGTGTCCACCAACAAAAGATGTGAGTCCGTACCACCTGCCACCAAGCGCCAGCCAAGTCGAGACAATTCATCAGCTAACGCTTGGGCGTTTTTAATCACTTGCTGGGCGTAGTCGGCAAACTCCGGAGTCGCCGCCTCACCAAGAGCGACAGCTACCCCGGCAATTTGATTTAAATGCGGACCACCTTGCATCCCAGGGAAAACGGCTTTGTCGATTAATTCAGAAATAGATACTAGCGAAGCTGGGTCTTTAAAATTCGACTCCCCCTCCTTGTCCGGGAGAATTTTTGAGACCCGGCAAGCGCGACGAGAAAAAATTAGCGCCGAGCGTGGACCGCGCAAAGTTTTGTGAGTGGTCGTCGTTACCACATCAGCGTAAGGGAAGGGTGATGGATATACCCCGCCAGCTACCAAGCCGGCAATGTGCGACATGTCCACCATCAAGTAAGCACCGCAAGCATCGGTAATCTCCCGAAACTTAGCCCACTCAATCACTCGAGGATAAGCGGTAAATCCGGCAACAATAATGTTGGGCTTTTCGGCCAGAGCAATTTTTTTAATTTCAGCATAGTCTAACTGCTCCGTTTTAGGGTCTACCCCAAACGGCACTTGTTGCCACATTTTACCGGTAATCGAGACTTTATGGCCGTGAGTTAAATGCCCACCCGCACTTAAGCTCATCCCCATTATCTTGCCCCCCGGTGGCACTAGCGCTAAATATACCGCCACATTAGCTGGCGAACCTGAGAGTGGTTGGACATTGACCGCCCACTCATCGGCTGACAAATCAAAAACTTGGAGCGCTCGCTTTTGACACTCCTCCTCCACCTCGTCAGCGACACTGTTGCCGCCGTAATAACGCGCGCCAGGGTAACCCTCGGCGTATTTATTAGTCAATTTTGATCCGAGTGCGGCCAAGACATCAGCCGAGACATAATTCTCCGACGCGATTAAATTGACCACGCCCGCTTGGCGCTCCTCCTCGGCTTGTATTAAATCTTTAATTTTTGAGTCATTCACTTTGTCTATAGTTGCACAACTCACCTAAATATGCCAGAAATACCTTAAGAAAAGGAGGTGAGTATGATTCTTAGATCAAGCTGTGCCTTCAAATCAAAAACCTCGGAGGATGGTTTTCGGATATTGATTGTAAGTCGCTTGACAGAAAAGGATGGGGTGACACCCGATCTACAATTGATGAAAGTGGCCACTAGTGCTGACTGTTGGATGCCACCACTTGCTCCTCGACCGCGGACCGTCGGAGCCTGGTATCGTAACGAAATAACCTGGGATCAATTTAGGACTTATTACACCGAGTATCTTGAATCACCAGAAGGACAGTCAGCTTTGGGAGTCCTTTATTGTATCCTCAAGGAAAAATCGGTGGTAACTGTGCTTTGTGTGGAGGAGACACCGCAATACTGTCACCGTTCTTTGCTTTTGGAATACATGCAAAAGAAATATCCAGAAATAGAAATTGTATTATTGTAAAAGAAACGGGCATTTGGCGTTACGCCAAATGCCCGTGTTTTGTTACTTACCCGACCCTCTCGACAATGTCTTGCTTGCCGCGCTTGATGTCGAAACGCCCGACTTCGGAGTAATCAACATGGAGCCGCAGTCCGCAATTACCATATTGAGCTTCAAGAAGTTTCGCCATCGCCTGAGCTTTGATGCGAAGTGTGGGATGGACCATACTCCCAGACCTAAGCTCAACTAAATAAACCAACGCCGGCAAATCGCCAGTGACCTCGCATGGCACTCGATAACCCATCGGTATATAGTACTGAAGAAGTGTGTCAGGGACTCCCTCAAACCGATTTTCCCTAACAAACTTCTCAATGAACGATAAGTGTCCCTGCAGATTCTCAAGCCAACTTGATGGCAATTGATCTAAATACCACTGCTCAAAACCAAACCGGGTTGAAAGTAGCGGCATCTGTTGAATAACGGCTCGTTGACGCTGAATATCGCGATACGAACCGAAATCCAGGCAGAATCGGAATTGAGCCATACCGGCCCGAGCAACCTTTTTGGGTAATTCGACCTTGTTCGGACGGGTGTACAACCAGCCACTAAACTCGCGTAGCTGAGACTGGTCAATCCCGTCACGAGACATTACTACATCATTTGGCCATGAATCTGGGTTTAGTAGGTATCCAAGAGACATCCATTCTCGGTAGTATGATTCGGTTTGATCATACCTTTTTGGAACAGAATGTGGATAAGCCTCGATCATCGCTGATTCGATGGCTTCCGCCACAGCTTTCACTTCTGGCAATGGATGATGACGCAGCTCAAGAAGCTTGTCTGTGACTTGGCGCAAATTCGACATCCAAGATAAAGAAGTGGCGGCCCCCGCTGGCAAGAGAGAACGCGTGACATCAAATGCACGCGCACTAACTGCTTTATCATACTGTTTTTCGTCTTCGCCATCCTGTCGCGGGAAACATGCCGCTACGAACTCTTTTACTAAAGGCAAATAGCGACTGTAGATTGCCCGCATATACTCCAACAGAGAACGGGACTCCGTCGAATTAAGCGGGTCAATAAATGGCTGCTTACTAAAGTCGAGATAACGCGTCGAGCACTCTTGGCCGTTGTAAAGCATCCAGTCTTGGACAGCCTTGGCCACCAACATCGACACCCCTTCGATAAAGAAGACCGTGTCTCCGCAATCACCAATCGACTTGTGACCATAACCAACGTAAAAGGTATCCATGAATTTACCGGAGCCAACTTCGTCCAACTTCTGCAAGTGCTCATATATCCCCTTGGGTGAGCGGGAGTAAAGAGCTTGGAGCATTGCCAAATCTTCGGCGGTAATCTCCGCCCCAGTGTTAAGCAAGACAACTTGTCCCCCATTAGGTAATGGCCTCACTACATGCTTTAAATCTTTGATACTCATTGCTTTTTCTCCTTTTTGGGTTGGAGTAGTTTTGATTCGATTGTTTGTTCAGGTACTGATTATTCCAATCACATAACTACCATTTTGCTCTGGTTTTGTAAATAAAAAATCCGGAGAGCTATTTTAGAGCTCCCCGGACACTTCGTTACCAAATCACCACTTTTTTGTCTGGTGCCCGGACACTGAAAGTTACTTCGTCGACATCCGAGCGGCCAACCAAAAGATGGTAAATTGTGCTTAATCTAAGGTCAACTGCCAAATTCGATTCTGGAGTTAATCCTCTGATCAGTGGCCCAAGCTCACGCCCACAAAGAAGCAATTGATGCCCATGACTAGACGGAAATGGTCCAACAACCACCTCTCGTATCAACTCCGGATCTTCGTACATCTCTCTCTGCGACCTTGTCGGATGACAAGACCATTCAAAGAAAATGTATTCTTGATCAATCGGCACGGCGACAGCATTACAAACATAAGAAAGGATATTGTGGGAAATGATGTAAGTCAATTTACCACCCGTCTCTTCAAATATCTGCTTTGCTCCATCCACAGTGCCGCGAAGCTGAAAAGGCAAGAGAAACCCTTGTGTTTTGCCATCCCGAGTATCGGTACGTAGTCCCCAAGTATGACCAGCTGATTCAAACTCGCGAATCGCTTTAACAACTTGGGTCCATGTAGTACAAGCGCGATAAGGGAGAACAAATTCCGGACCAAAGTTCTCCTCTACCCATTTTAATCTGGCCAGCTTTTTCATATTACTTCACCCAAGCACTGTCGCAATCGGCATAATGCTTGGCCAAGCATGGTTGTGATTGGATATAATTACTACCCTGTCCCAAACCATAATACTTGGTCGGCACCCGATCGGGACGTTCAAAAACCATCTTACAAATACGCTGACCATGCTTGATCCGAAACGGGACATCACGCACCCGCACCTCAAGCACACCGTGAGTGCCCCCCGCCTCAAAACCAAAACCGCCGTCAAAAAACCCGGCGTAATGAGAACGGAAGTCGCCGCTTTGCAGGTCGTAAACCATCAACTCACCGCAAATATCCGGCGGGATGACAATGCGCTCCATGGTCGTCAGGAGATAAAATCGCCCCGGCGCCAAGATAAGCTCATCGTTCTCGCAGTCGTCGCGAGTCAGTCGAC
>CAZZPK010000005.1:0-17641 GCA_964655995.1 uncultured Candidatus Saccharibacteria bacterium | reverse complement strand
AACGGAGAGACTTTTTGGCGTTAAACCACACTTCGCCGGCGGGATTGTCTCTGGCTTCAAAGCCGATAAACGGTCGGCGCAAATCAACGTGGAAATAGAGACCTTCCGCCGACAAATCCAATTTGGCGACATCAATACTCTTCCCATTTTGATCGCGGACAATACCATAGCGGCTGTGATGCAAAGCAATTTCCTCACGTGGTAGCGGTTCAAATTTGTTTCTGATTCGCATCTGAACCAAACTCAACCCCGGAGTCACTCGAACATTAAATGACAATGGCGTCACCTCAAGCCACAGTCGACCTTGGTAACCGTACGGGGTTTGATCGTAACTGCCACAACGATCACACAACACCCGAGTCAGCACATCCTCTCGCCCAGTCGAACTTTTGGGTGAAAAGACCGCCATGAAATCAGTGGTCAAAGAAAGTTCAGTCGAAAGCGGGATCGCATAACAGGCCCCCCGCTCCAAAACCGAACCAGACTCTTTGACCGGAAATGAGTAAGCGCAAAAATGCTTAATCAAATCCGCTACCGATTCATCAGCTGACGGCAAGGCTGCCGCTTTGAGGCGAAAAACTTCTCCACCAATCGGCAAATCAACACTGTTGGGCTGGACCATCTCCGGACCAACCCCTCTGATCATTGGTGCTTGACCTTGAATAATTTCAAGGAACGTTTGTTGGGCCAGAATCATATGGTTAGCCCTCCTTTCCGCTCATAGTTCTAGCATAATGAAAGTAGAAAGTAAAAACCCCGCCAAGGCGGGGTTTTTGAGTCTTTATTTACTTCACCTCCACGCCCATGGAGCGGGCGGAGCCTTCGATAATTTTAGTGGCTTGGTCGAGATCGTGAGCGTTTAAGTCGGCCAACTTTTTCTCGGCAATGTCGCGGGCTTGGGCGCGGGTTATGGTACCAGCCTTACTGACTTTGTTTTTACCTGAGCCCTTTTCGATCCCGGCCGCCTTCATGATCAAATTGGAAGCGGGCGGCGTTTTTAAAATAAAATCAAAACTCCGATCCTCAAAAACGGAAATAATCACCGGGATAATGTCATTGCCCATTTGCGCCGTGGCGGCGTTAAAGCGCTGGACAAACTCACCAATATTAACACCCGCCTGACCGAGCGCCGGACCTACCGGTGGCGCCGGATTAGCCTTACCAGCCGGGATTTGTAATTTAACTTGTTTTACTACCTTTTTAGCCATAAATAGACTTGCTTACCTTACCTTATATTCTTTTAACCTGCAAGAAGTCGAGCTCCACCGGCGTCTCGCGGCCGAACATCGAGACCAGCACCTTGACCTTGCCGCGCTCGGAGTCAATCTCGCTCACCTTGCCCTCAAAGTCCTTAAACGGCCCGTCGGTAATCTGTATCGCCTCGCCCAGCTCCAAGTCGATGGCGTGTTTGGTCGTCGCCCCCTCCATCCGAGCAAACAGCTCGTCCACCTCCTTTTTCTCCAGTGGTACCGGCACCACTCCCGAGCCGATAAAGCCGGTCACGCGCGGAGTGTTGCGCACCACATACCACGAGTCGTCGGTAACAATCATATCCACCAACACATAGCCGGGGTAAATCTTCTCATCCTCGGTCACCCGCTTGCCGCCCTTGATTTTGACCTTCTTCTCTGTTGGGACAATAACGCTAAAAATCTTATCCTCCATGCCAAGTGACTCGATGCGCTGTTTTAAGTTACGGGCGACGGCATTCTCATAGCCGGCGTAAGTGTGGATAGCGTACCAATTGCGACCCTGATTAAGTTCTTGTTTAGCCATAGATATTTTTATTTAGATAACCAATTTCAAAATAAAGCTAAAAACGGAATCAAATAAACCCAAATAAGCGCTCACTACGAGGGAGATTAAAATCACCAAAGCGGTGTACTGCACCGCTTGCGAGCGGGTGGCCCAGCTGACGTGGGAGAGCTCGGCTTTGGTCTCTTTAAGATAAGATACGATATTCATATTAGTTAAAAGTAATTAAAAATGCCCCGGAGGGCGATACGGCCATCATACCTCCCCACCCCTAGAATGTCAAACAAAAAGAGCGCCCCCCGACCGAAGTCGCAAGACGCCCAAGAAAAACACAAATTACTATTACGAAACGACGAACGCGAACCCGATCTCACGATGCCACCTATCGCAAGACTGGTCGTAGAACGCGCCCAACCAACGACCACCGACGACCCGGTATGGACCAAGCAAGCGCGGATCGCCAATGGAATCCTTGATGGGTTCGTGCATGGTGATGATCCAGGTCAGGCCCATCGCCTCGATGTCCTTGTCCGAGAAGTTTTCCCGGATGAGGCAGGCGACTTCGGCATTCGGAGCTCCGAGCTTGCGCTTGGCTGCAAAGGCACGAATCTTCTTGGTGATCCGGCCTTTGTCCTCGAAGAGCATGCCCTTGAGGACAGCAATTTCGGTCGTCACGCCTTTCGTCGGTTTGAAGTCCGGCGAGTGAAGCGCGCTTTTGGCGTGGTCGCTCAAATAGAAGCCTTTCTTCTCTAGACGCTTGATCCACTCCTCGCCGGTCGTTCCATCGCTGGTGACCGAGAAGTAGATGATGCCGTCCTGCTCGCGCCAGTTACGCTGCGATTCGACAACCGTCAACTTGCCCTGGAGAAACTTGATTGCGCCGTCATGGCCACCAAGTTTCTTTACGATGGCATTCAGTTGCCCAAAGGTAAGATCAGCAGATGCAAATTCCGTACCCATGACTTTTTCTCCTTGCGCTAAGTTGCGCATTTTCGTCTCCCTCTAATCCGAGGAGGAACCGCGAGAACATCTCGCAGATTTGTATCAACGGACTATCTACCTTCTATTATACATCTATTGGGTTTAAATGTCAACCACAACCAAACTAAGTTTGGGTGTTGTAAAATAAGGGTTATTTTAGACTACTCAAACACGGGGTAGGTGCCGGGGGTGTAGTGGTAAAGCGGCTCGCGCGCCCAGGCGGCGCGAGCCGCCTCCACCAACTGCCAGGCCGTGGCCACCTCGGCGCTGGTGGAAAAGAGTGTCTGATCGCCCAAAAAAGCGTCGTAGAGCAGTTTTTCGTAAGCATCAACTTGGCGCGCGGAGCCCAATTTGGTTTTGTAATCAAAAGAGAGCACCTCGGTATCAAAGCCGCCCAAAAGCCCCGGGTGCTTGATGCGGAAGGTGAGCGTGATCCCCTCCTCCGGCTGGATGCGGAAGGTGAGTTTATTCCCGGTATTAAACACCGCCTCGATCTCGGCCCGCGACTCGGGCAAAAATTTTCCCGACTCCAAAATTAATTTGACGCCCCGCCAACGCGCGCCGGCCAAAACCGTCTCAACTCTAAAAAAAGTCTCGGTGGTCGAGTGCTTGTCCACACCCACCTCTTTGGTATAACCCTGATACTGGCCCCGGATCAGTTTATGGGCCTTATTTTTTTTGTCGGCCAAGCCGATCACCTTGAGTGCCCGAGCTCTGGCCTCGCGGATGCCGTCAGCGTCCATTTTTTTGGGTTCCTCCATTAGCACCGCCGCCGCCATTTGGAGCACGTGATTTTGGCCGACGTCGCGGAGAGCGCCAAGCCCGTCGTAAAACGGCCCGCGCGCGCCCACCCCGCCGCGCTCCCACAGCCGCACGGTGATTTGGGCCAAATGCTTGGCATTCCACAACGGCTCAAACAAGCGATTGGCAAAGCGGAAGGCCAAAACATTTTGGAGCGCCTCTTTGGCGAGATAATGATCGATTCGGTAAACTTGATGCTCTTTAAACGCCTGAGCCAAAATCTGCTCGAGCATTTTAGCCATCGCCGGATCGCTGCCAAACGGCTTTTCGATCAAGAGGCGTGTCCAGCCCTCGCCGCCACCGCAGGGCAAGCGCAGTGGCGAGCGGCCCAATTGCGCCAGCACCGGCTCATAAAGCGCCGGCGGCACCGCCAAATAAAGCAGCTTGTTGGCGCAGACCCCCCACTCGCTCTCAACACGTCTCACCGTCTCCAAAACGCGGCCATAGAGTGCCGAGTCATTAAATTGGCCGGCAACGTACTCGCTTTTGCCGATCAGCCACTCTAGCTCCGACCAAGCCTCGCGATTGACCGGCTTAATGGACTGGCGCAAAAAAGCGGCAAAATCCGTTTGGGAGAAGGGGCGACGCGAGACACCGATTAAATGGAATTTTTTAGGCATCAAACCGGCCGCCGACAAATTAAGCAGAGCCGGCAATAATTTGCGACCGGCTAAATCGCCAGTGACGCCAAAAACAATAAAAATGGTCGGCCCAACGTCAGCCCGCATTAGACAAGCGTCGGTTTAGCCACCAGCTGGTAATCAAAACAAGCGTTGTCGTAGCCGCCGAGACCAGACAATAAACACACCAGGCGCCAATGACATAGCCTTGCAAATAAGTAAGATACAGCGTCCACAAAAAACCGAGTCCTGAGATAACAATGATCCCCCGTAAAGCCCGGGCTTGAGCGCTGTCGATATACCATAAAGCCAAAACAATCAAGATGAGGTAATAGACCGCTCCGATTACCGAGAGCGGCACACCGGCCAAGCGCGAGTACGGACTATTGGTCACCGTCTCACAACCACCGGTCAAAGGGCATGGGACCGGCCGACCAAGCAATGTATTGGCGCTTAAGTAAGCCGCATCGGCAAAACCGATAATGGCCAACAGCAAAAGCACCAGAGCGATTTTTTGATTAAGACTCATCGCGGGCATTGGTCTCGTCGATTAACTTAATAAACTCCTCCACGCTCGAGGGATTAGCCACCTCGCGGCCATTAATAAAGAAGGTGGGCGTACCATTGACTCGCGAGCGTCGGCCGGAGGCCAAATCGTCAGTGATCGCCTGAGTGGTGCTGGCACTTGAAACATCGTCCTTGAATTTGTCGAGATTAAGCTTGAGCGCGGCCGCATAGCCAATAAAGATCTCCGGAGCATTAGCTTTGCCCTCCCACACCGTTTGATTGTCAAACAGCATATCGTGCATAGCCCAAAACTGCCCTTGAGCCCCGGCCGCCTCGGCTGCCGCCGCGGCGGCCTTAGCTTGCAGATGCTGTGGTAATGGGTAATGGCGGTAAACAAAAGCAACATCAGGGCGCTTAGCCAACACCTCTTTGATTAAAGGGTGGTAGCTGGCGCAAGCCGGGCACTCAAAATCGCTGTACTCAACAATGGTGGCCGTCGGATTGGCGGGGCCCTTAACCCAGTCATCGGCTGTGACCGGCTGCGCCAGATCGCCCGCCGGCGCGACATTATTGCCATTAATTACACTAACGACGCTAAAACCGATAATGGCGGCCAAAATAACAATCACCGCCCCCCAGAGGAGTAGGCGCCGGCGGCGGCGCTCGGCGGCCAAACGATCCAATTCTTCAATCTTCATAAAGATAATTATTTAACTTCGAGCAATTCGACCTCAAATACCAAAGTGGCATTGGGTGGGATCGGTCCGCCGGGCGTGCCCGTCGGCCCATAGCCAAGCGAAGCGGGAATGGTGAGTCGGCGCTTCTCGCCCACGACCATCCCCTCCACCCCCTCGTCCCAACCAGCGATCACCTCGCCAGCTCCCAAATTAAAAGTAAACGGTTGCTTGCGATCGACGCTCGAGTCAAACTTAGTGCCGTCGGTAAGCCAGCCGGTGTAATGGACGGTGACTTGCCGACCGGCTTGGGCGGTAGTCGTGCTCGTCCCCGCGGTTAAAGTCTCGATTTTTAATTCAGTTGTGTCCATAAATTGATTTGGTTTATAGGTATAAAAGCCCCAAACGACCAGGGCAATGACCGCCAGCACTACTATCACTTGACCGGTTATTTTAGTCATATTATTAAAGCAAATTAGCGAGTAACAGGCCCATCTTAGCACAGATTTAGCAAACAGCGTATAATGGAGCGCAATGGACCAATTTTTATTAAAACAACTCAAAACCGAGTTCAAATTCAAGGGCGATTTGGATCACACGCCCGCAACCCTTAAGGCTTACTCGCGCGATGCCAGCTTGTTTGAGATTAAGCCGCAATTAGTGGCTTACCCCAAAGATACCGCCGACGTCCAGGCGCTGGTTAAATTTGTTAACCGGTACTCGCCCAAATACCCGGGACTATCGCTGACAGCTCGGGCCGGTGGCACCGATATGTCCGGCGGGGCGATCAACCACTCGATTATCATCGACTTAAGCCGTTATTTAAATAAAGTAATCGAGGTCACAGCCGACTACGCCGTGGTTCAAGCCGGCTGTTACTACCGCGATTTGGAAAAAGAGACTTTAAAGCATAAGCGTTTGATGCCCTCCTACCCGGCCTCGCGCGAGCTCTGCAGTGTGGGCGGGATGGTGGCCAATAATAGTGGCGGCGAAAAGACGATCAAATACGGCAAAACCGAGGATCAGATCCGATCCTTAAAAATGGTGCTAAGCGATGGGAGCGTCATTGAGGTCAAACCGCTGACTGTGATCGAGTTGGCCGCCAAAAAAGAGGCCCCCGGCCTCGAGGGCCAAATCTATCGCGAGTTAGGTCAATTGATCGACGACAATTATGAGGCGATTATGGCGGCCAAACCCGACGTGCCCAAAAACTCTTCCGGCTATTATCTCTGGAATGTTTACAATAAAACGACCAGCACTTTTGACTTATGTCGGCTGATTGTCGGCTCACAGGGCACTTTGGGTATAGTAACCGAGATCACCTTTAAGCTCTGGCCGGTGGAGCCCTATGCCGGGATGCTTGTGATTTTTTTGCCGGATCTCGGCAACTTAAGCCAGGTGATTAATGAAATTTTGCCCTTTAAGCCGGACAGCTTGGAGTCATACGATGATCACAGCCTCAAGTTGGCCGTCAAATTCTCTTTTGATTTTTTTAAGCAGTTGGGCCTGTGGCAATCGGCCAAATTGGGCTGGCAGTTTATCCCCGAGACCTGGGCCGTACTCACCGCTAAAAAATTGCCGCGACTGATACTGCTCGTCGAGTTTACCGGCCAATCGGAGGCCGAGATTGAAAACATTTTGGCCGCCGTGGAGCGGAAAATCGCTCATTTTAAATATCGGACCAAGATTACCAAAAATCACGACGAAGCTGAGAAATATTGGCGTATCCGCCGCGAGAGCTTTAACCTCCTGCGCAAGCATGTGCGCGGCCGCCGCACCGCACCCTTCATTGACGATATTGTGGTCAAACCAGAGTATTTGCCCGAGTTTTTGCCGCGACTCCAAAAAATTATCGACGAGTACAAACTGCTTTACACTATCGCCGGCCACCCCGGCGACGGCAACTTCCACATTATCCCGCTGATGGACTTGAGCGACCGGTACTCGGCGGACATTATTTTAGAATTATCGGACAAGGTTTATGAGTTGGTTAAAGAGTACAAGGGCTCGATTACCGCCGAGCATAATGACGGCATTATCCGCACGCCTTATCTCCGCCAGGAGTTTGGCGACTTGTTGGTGGATCTCTTCCGCCAGACTAAAAAACTGTTTGACCCCGGCAACATCTTTAACCCCGGCAAAAAAGTCGGCGGCACCTTTGACGACATCCGCAAATATTTAATCAAGAGCAATCGCTAATCAAACTGGATAACAAAGCTGTACATACCCATGGCGCAAAGGCCGCGCAAAACGGTGCCGGATGCCTGCGGCGGCACCGCAATTATCGTCTCGCCGCTCGGCGGCAAATTTTTGCGATAATTTAGACTCGGTATCACCAGCGCCGCCGAGCAGTCAAAAGTGCCGGCAGTAACCACCTTAATAACCGTCGGTACTCCCGCCTGGGCGTTAATGACGCGCGGCCAGTAGCCGCCCTTGGCCCGAATGGTGATAATTTGCTCTCCGGCTACCATTTGGACATTGTCCGCGGGCACCTCACCGGCCGGCGGCGCTTTAAATTTAACCAGAGCGACCGACCCGACAATTAGCGCCATCGCAATTAGAACAGCCAAAATAATCACTCTCATAAATTAAACAAAGGCGGGATTAAGCCGGTGACCACCAAGACATTAAGCAAATTAATGATACCAAAAAAGATGACGATTAGCCCGGCCGTTTTAAAAAAGACACTGGACTTGGCCTTTTGGTGGACGCCAAGCGAGCTAAAACTCAAGAGCGCCAGTACCGGCAAAGTCCCCAAGGCAAACGAGAACATAGTCAAAGCGCCAGTCCAAAAATCGCCGGTAGTTAAAGTGTAGATCTGCATTGACTGAGTAAAACCGCAAGGCAGAAAAAAGGTTGCCCCACCAACCAAAAATGGCGTCAGTGTGTGATTAATCTGTTTAAGCTCATCGACATGGCGGTTAAATGTTTTAGGCAAAGTAGGCTGCCACCGCTTGAGCTTGGGAAACAAATCAAGCAAGTTAAGACCCAAAACAATCAGGATAGCGGCCACCAGCAGACTAAGCACCATGGTACCCGTCGCCCCGAGCTGAAAAGCCGCTCCAAGCGCGCCGATCGCGCCACCCAAGATAAAAAAGGAGAGGAGCCGTCCGAGATGAAAGAGGAGTTGCGGCCGGACCTTGTCGCCCTCTTTGGCAAAATTAGCCGACAGCGACAGCACTAGTCCACCCACCACCGCCAAACAAGTGGAGACCGAGGCAATGAGGCCGATTACCAAAGCAGTGCCTAGGCCCACCTCATCGGCGGTCACCAAATCAACTAAACCGATTTTTTGCAAACCGATAAACAAAACGATAAAGCCTAGAGCCAGAGGTATCGCCAATTTAAAATCAGACCAATGGATTGAGTGTTTGGGTTGCGTCAGCGCCAAAGAGTAGCCGTGCGGCAGCAAAACCTCGTTTAAGTCGCGAGCGATATGCTCTTTGGTTTTGTCGCCAAACTGGCCCGCCACCGTAACGGTGTGGCGGACCAACGAGGCATCAACATGAGATACCTCCGGCAAGCGCCCCAGCTCGCGCTCGATCAGCACCGTGCAAGACCGGCAGTGCAAGCCAACAGCGTAAAAAGTGTGCTCTTTCATAAATTAAAGCCTTTTGGCTTTGATCCTTAAAGAATTGCCGACCACCGAGACGGAAGAGAGCGCCATAGCCAGACCGGCAAAAACCGGATTAAGCAACCAACCAAACAGCGGGTAAAAGATGCCGGCGGCCAGCGGAATGCCGACAATATTGTAAACAAAAGCCCAAAAGAGATTCTGTTTAATACCGCGCATGGTGATCTTGGACAATTTGATTGCTTTGACTAATTTGGAAATGTCGCCGCCTAAAAGCGTGATCCCGGCCGACTCAATCGCCACATCGGTGCCGGTGCCCATAGCAATACCGACGTCAGCCTGGGCCAAAGCCGGAGCGTCGTTAACACCGTCGCCGGCCATAGCCACCACGCGTCCGGATGCCTGCAACTCTTTGATTTTGGCCAATTTGTCTTGAGGCAACACTTGGGCCACCACCTCGTCAATGCCGGCAAAACCGGCAATGTGGCGGGCCGTCCGCTCATCATCGCCAGTAAGCATTACTACTTTAATGCCCAAGCGATGGAGGGCGGCAATCGCCGGCTTAGACTCCGGCTTAATCTCATCAGCAATCACCGCCACCCCAAGCACTTGCTCGCGCGAGGCCAAAATGACCGGCGTCTGGCCTTGGGTGGTAAAATCGGTTAATTTGGCGGCGGCAAACGGCAGCCCCAGCTCGGTGATCAGCGTCAGATTACCGGCCCAATACTCTTGGCCGCCAACAACCCCCCTGATCCCCTTGCCCGGCAAGCTGTCAAAACTGGCCACCTCGGCCAAAGCGATATTGTGCTCCTTGGCGTAAGCGGCAATCGCTTGAGCAATCGGGTGCTCGGATTTGCTCTCCAGAGCGGCCAGTACGCCGAGCCAATGACTGTCGCTTAAATCGGAGTAATTGACAATGCTGACTAAACTGGGCTTGCCGACAGTAATAGTGCCGGTTTTATCGACCACCACCGTATCCACTTGATGCAATTTTTGTAACGTGGCCGCATCTTTGATTAAAATCCCCTCTCGCGCGCCCTTGCCCACGCCGACAATAATCGCCGTCGGCGTGGCCAGGCCCAAAGCACAAGGACAAGCAATCACCAACACACCCACAAACGAGACTAGGCCAAAAGAAAGTGCTTGGTCAAAACCAAAATATGACGCGCCGACAACGAGCCACACCGCCAAAGCCAGCACCGCGATCACCAACACCACCGGTACAAACACCGCCGAGATTTTATCGGCCAGCGCTTGGATCGGCGCCTTGCTGCCCTGAGCCGACTCCACCATTTTGACAATTTGGGCCAAGAGCGTCTCGGCACCAACTTTAGTCGCTCGAAAAATAAAAGCCCCAGTAGTATTAATAGTGCCCGAAACCACGGTGTCGCCGGATTTTTTAGACACCGGCATCGGCTCGCCGGTAACCAGTGCTTCGTCGACAAAAGACTCACCGGAGACAATGACACCGTCTACCGGGATTTTGGCCCCCGGTTTAACCACGATCAAGTCGTCATGCTTAACCTCGGCAATCGGTATCTCCACCTCGGTGTCGCCGCGCTTAATCAGCGCTGTTTTGGCCTGCAAATTGAGCAGTTTTTCAATCGCATCACCGGTTTTTAATTTTGACCTGGCCTCCAAATATTTGCCGAGAGTGATAAAAGCAATAACGACGATAGTCACATCGTAGTACTGATAGTCAACATTAATAAACGGCCGCAAAGCCTCCTCAAACGCCGAGACGACAAAACTGTAAACAAAAGCAGTGCCCGTGCCGATGCCGATCAAGGTGTCCATATTGGCCTTGCCATAGCGGACAAAACGGTAAACGCCAAGCAAATACGGCCAGCCGACCACCAATAAAACGTAGGTCGCCATTACTGGTAGCAAATGATGAAAAAACTCCGACATTGTCTCTCCCATCGCCGCGGCCAAACCGTACTCGGCCAAAATATCCCAACCCATAATAAGAGCGGCTAGAGCGGCCAATGGCAAAGCTGACCAGACTTTTATTTTTAAATCGGCCAACTCGGCTAATTTGTCAGCTTTAGACTGGCTCAAGCCCAAATGGGCAGCATGCTCACTCTCCGACATCCCCATTGCCGCGGCCGTCGTTGGGATAATTAGCGAGTAGCCGAGTGGCTCGATTTGGCGCGAGAGCTCCTCTGGTGTTACCCTGGTCCGATCAATGGCCAATTGGGCGGTCTCGGTGCCGTAATTAACCTCTGCCCGTTGGACACCATCTACCCGCTTGAGTGTCCCCTCGATAATGTTGGCACAAGAAGCGCAGTGCATGCCTTTAACGTGGTAAGTCTCGGTGTGCATAATTATTTGCGTTTTAATTTGTAAACTTTAAGCACTTCGTCAACCGCCTGCTTGGTCTCGCCGCGCTTGATCTGTTTGACGACGCAATGAGACAAATGCTGGGCCAGCAGCAAATCTTCAATATTGGACAAACCCTGTTTGATGGCTGAGCTTTGGGTAATAATGTCGATGCAATAGGTCTTGTTGGCCACCAATTGCTGGAGGCCGCGGACTTGACCCTCTAAAATTTTTAGCCGGCGCATCAGGCTCGGCGCAGATGATGATTGATGCATCCTCCCATGATACCCCCTAGGGGGTATGCTGTCAACAGCCTGATTGTTGATAATTTAATAAAATAAAAGGGCCGCCAGGCTGGGGAGCGCTGGCGACGGGGACAAGGCATGAGGCCTCGGGGGAAAGGCCCCATACGTTGGGGGGCAAGATCTAACTGTAGGATAACAAATGCGAGACTACCTGTCAATAGGGATAGGCCTCGCTCCTCTAATCATGATTATATTAACTATCTCTCAATCTCGAAAATTTTGCGCTTGCTGGTGGCACCGGAGACGAGACGGATGTGCGAGCGAGGTAAATTAAAGTACCCCGCTAACAGTTTAATAATAGCATCATTGGCCTTGCCCCGCTCTGGCGGCTCCTTGACCCGCACAGTGTAAACCTCTAACTCATCTTTAGTATTCAATAATTTAGGCTCGGGGGCCTCTACTCTCTCCTCTCGCTCCCCCGCTTTAGCCTTGATCAAAATCCTCATTACTGTAAGCCTAGCATAAAAAAGCGCCGATCATCCCTGACCGGCGCCATATTTAAGATTTAGAAAAATATTACTCTTCCTCCCCCTCTTCTTCTTCAAACGAAAACCCTAGCAGCAGGCCTACTGCCAAGCGGACAACAATCGATACCGCCAGTGCTGCCGATCCACTGGCCCAAAACAAAAACGTACCAGACGGTTCTATTATTGGCAGTATGGCGTCCATGACCATGAAAACAAAAGCAAAAAAGAGCCATAGTCCTACAAACATCGCCACATCAAAACCTCTTAATCTCATTACTTGTTCCTCCCAAGTTGATTATTGATCAATTTTTAATTCCAACTTAGTTATATATGATATTTAAATTTTAGTCAATTCAGGGGTGGCTACTGGGAGTTGAACCCAGACAAGGAGCTCCACAAGCTCATGTGCTACCGCTACACCATAGCCACCATATTTTAATTATACGTCGGTTTTTGCTCGCTGATACCCGCCTGGTGATTAGCCAAGCGGGCCAAAGCGTAAAGGATCGAGGACAAGCGATTAAGGTAAGCTCGGGTATGAGCATTGATCTCTCTGTCACCCGACTCGGCTACAGCCACCACGCGCCGCTCGGCGCGGCGGGCAATAGTACGCGCAAAGTCAAACAACGCCGCCACCTCAGTACCCCCTGAGACAAAAAAGGAGTGTATTGGCGGCAAAGCCGCCTCAATCATCCCAATTATCTCCTCCACCTTTTTAACCTTGTTCTCACTAACCGCCATGGCTGAGCCGGCCAGCTCCGCCTGGACAATAAAGAGATTTTGCTGAATCTCATTAACCAAGCCCGCTACCGGCGCGCCATTGGGCAGACGGAACAGCGCCTTGTCCGACACCACCTTGCATACACCAAGCAGTGAGTTGATCTCGTCTAAATTGCCAAGCGCCTCGGCAACCGCCGAGCTTTTTGAAATGCGCTGTTTGCAGCCAAACAGCGAGGTGGTCCCCCCATCACCTTTACCGGTAAAAAGCATGGTAACGGCAGTATAACGCTAAGTGTTTATTCAAGCAAAATTAAAAGGGTGCCAACGGGGCACCCCTCTGTGTTACAGGAACATGCCATGTCGACTGGCAAGCTCCTGGTGTTGAGTCATTTCTGGCAGGTCCAACTGAACCGGCCGCAATGCGCTAGGCAATGCCTTACGATCAGGCATCGCCTTGGTCAAAAAAGTTTCGAAGATAAATCGCTCGTGCCGCTCTTCTAGCGACAAGTAACGATCAATTTTGAACTCTTTGACCAGACGGTGATGGGCATGTGCCTCAGCCTCTTTGGCTGATACCGCCCAAGTAGTGTAACTACTGATGCGCCCCGTGGAGCGCTCAGTCACCTCGACGGTATACTGCCGTTTGGCTCTCGCCATGTCAATCACCTCCACCCTCAATTATACACAATAGAACAAAAAAGTCAATAGGAGTTATCCCCCATGGCCGTGCCATGTGGTGTAATCACTTTACGTGGTGCGCGGGAGACCCGCCCGAACGTACCGTTCAGTACGGGCGGGGGACTCGGCTACAACTCTCGCCTGTCCGTCGACAGTCTCGGTCGCAGCCCCAGCTCGCGGCCTCACCTACTGGCTCGGCATCGCTCCGCTTTTCGAGCCTCTCACGTTTTGCCAATAATGGCAAAACTCCGTGCTCGCTCACTACGTTCGCTGTGCGCGGGAGAGGACTCGAACCTCCACACCCTTGCGGGCTCTACCACCTCAAGGTAGCGCGTCTACCAATTTCGCCACCCGCGCTTATTCAGTCGCTGTTTCTACTGCCGATTCGACAGGTTCACTATTAACCGCTTCATCAGCTACTATAGCATCAATGTTGCCCTGCTTCATCCGGCGACGCTGCTCTTTGGCGGCTTGCTCGCGGACATAATAGAGTTTGGCTCGACGCACCTTGGCTTGGCGCACCACCTCGATTTTGTCTATATTGGGCGAGTATAAAGGGAAGATTTTTTCCACCCCTACGCCGCTGGCCACCTTACGCACGGTAAAGGTCGCTCCGGCCTCGCTACCATGCTTGCGGGCGATCACGAGACCCTCAAAAAGCTGGAGACGGGTTTTACCCTTCTCCTGGATTTTTTGCCACACTTTTACCGTCGCTCCGGCTTTAAGCGGGAGCGCCTGGCGGCTCTTAATATCAACTGGAGTAATAATCGGTCGGGCCATAATTACGAGCTAGAGTCTATCACGCCCGGCGGAGATGATCAAGGGTGGTTTTAAAGTCCTCGGGCAACGGCGCCGTAAACTGGCGCCCCCCACCCTCCGGCCACTCGAGCTCCACTTGTAAAGCGTGCAGAGCCTGGCGCGTAAGCGGCGGTGGGCACACCTGCCCCGGAGCGTATAAAGAGTCGCAGACCACCGGATGCTGGAGATACTTTAAGTGAACGCGAATTTGATGCGTCCGCCCTGTTACCGGCTTGGCCGCCAAATAACTGGCCCCGCGCAAAATCTCAAGTAGTGTAAATTCCGTCTTGGCCTCGCGCAAAGTGCCGGAGGCCTTAACGCTTGCTACTCGCTGGCGCGCATCACTTGCCGAGCGGCCGATCGGCACCTCGACTACCCTACTCTCACCCACCGCCCAATCACTAAACGTACCATAGACCAAAACATGATAAGTTTTGGCAATAGCATGATTTTTAAACTGATTTTTTAAAAATAAATAACTGTCATTAGTTTTAGCGACCAATAAAACCCCGCTCGTCTCATTATCTAAACGATGGACAATACCGGGCTTGGGATAAATTTGCCCAGTGCTGCTTTTAAACTCCTCCCCGACGTGAGCCAACTCGGGGTAATTTTTTACCAGCCAATCGGCGATCGTCACCTCTCCCGCCGCGCTAAAATCATCGCGATGGACCTTAATCCCCGCTGGCTTATCTAACACCAAAATCCCCTCATCCTCAAAAATAATATCCGGCTCGGGCATAGTAGCTTATTACTCATTTATCTAAACATGTACATCTATTAACCACAAGAAAGCCCCACCTAGTTATACTAGGTGGGGCTATATTCTCCCTTGCTATCAACCAGCTGACGAATTACGCCGCCCCGAGTTAAAAGCTTGGGAACACTTAAACAGAAAGGAGAGCGGACGGAGTGACTCGTCGAAGGCCAAGCGCAGTGTCTCACCCAAATCATCAGGCATTGCTTTGATGGTAAGCGCAAAAATCGCTACCGTTTCTTGCAATTGCCTGATTTTTCGGTCAGAGACATCAGCCTCCACCCAAATCGGGTGATTCACATTGAAGTGCAGTATCCCACGGCGATCATCGAGCTCCCACAACCGATCGGAGCCATCCATTGCCACATGAGAAAACTGCAAACCAATGCTGTCATTGCGGACCAAAGTCCGACGTCGACCACGCGGTCCGGTAACGGTTAGAGGACGATGTTTGGGTTTATCCTCGGTTGAATCAACTCTTCCACCAGACTCATTGGTGGAATCGGACTCCTCTGCCCCAAGACCATGAGTAGAAATTGAGGTCTCGTCTTGGAGACCAATAATATTCTCCTCATCGCGCGGTGAATGATGACAACCAGTTGTGCCGACCTTAAAATCCTCGAGCACTGACTTGATAGTCGCAAACGCCGGATCATTGAGCAAGACCTCGATCTCATGGAGAGATTTAAGCCCCAACTCCTGGTACCGTTGGTCGCGATGTGCCTCCTTGATCTCCTCCAGATGGCTTGAGCCATGCTTTTGGAACCAAGTCTCAATGGCGGCGCAAAAGCCGACAAAAGCATCATCCTTCTCAAACGACTTGCGAGTCGAATGGAGTTTAACGCCTTCGCCAACAATCTCACCCTCGAAAACACCGGAGGATAGAGCCTGGAGCACCTCATCGGGCAACAAACCTCCGGCCTGACGTGCCAGCAAGTGGAACGGGAAACGATAGTCGTTATCGATCTCACCGATCAGCACTTTACCATTTTGGCCCTTAGTAGTACGAGGAGCCAGAAAGAGACGAAATTCCACCTTGCCAACATCTGGCTCGGTGATAACCACCTTACTTAATGGTCGCCCGGTGAATAGCTTCGCCTTTATCCCTTCCCGCTTTTCCTCACTACCATCCTCGTTGACGAACCTGAGATTGAGGACGACTTTGTTGCGCCGCAGAGCGGCACTAAAACGATCAAGTATCGCCTCTTCAAGATAGTCAATCGAGGATACTCGACTGATCATCTTGTCGGCGGAATACTTGAAGATGTTGACTTCCGTCCGCCACATAACGGTTGTTTGCCCTTTGGGCCCCGTTTTGCCTTTGCCGACAAAAAAGATATCAGTGCGGGAACGGACCGGGATTTTTATATCTCGGGCTTCCTGCTTGATGTCCTCAGTCGTAAAGGTCCACTCCATGTAACCCTTTGGGGTATCCTTAGGACAAGAAGTGAAGACGAAGGTTTGGCACTTACCGAGCGGCGAGATCAAGCCGATACCAAATCGACCCAATTTGCCCCGCTCTTTACCAGACAAACAGACGCGCTGTAAAGCGGTCTCAAACGTCTCCACACTCACCCCCTCACCATCGTCGCGAATAGCAATGTGACGAGTTTTACGATTGAGAACAACCGTAATCGTCTTAGCCTCCGCATCAATGGCATTTTGGACTTGTTCCAAAATAACATCGAGGATGGTAGGGTAATCCGAGGCAACACGCAAGAATGCCTCCCCCATGTGAAAATCGAGACGAGAATGTTTGCTTCTAACGTGCGCACCCTTGTCTAACCTAACAGTATTACTAGTACTGGCCATGGTTCTCTCCTTCCTCTCCCTCCAAAGTCGTCAATGAAATTGTCGGTCGGTGCATACTGCGAGCTCGCTCGCCGCAAAGACGGTAAAGCGAGTTTGCTAAGCGGAAGACACTATCACCTCCCACCAAATCACGAAGTGCGGCGCGATCTTGTGGGGTAAATTGATCTGACTCCACATACTGCGTCAACGGCAACGTCGCTTGAATCAGATTGGACAAAACTTCCATCGTCACTCTCTTGTCTTGAAACGAGAGAACTGATTTTGGTTTCAATGGCTTAAGGGCCGCTGGTTTTGTCGCAATTTCTGACTCCATTGTCGCTCGTCCATTGAGTGGAATTTTTGGCGTTGAAGACACCTTCCACTCAAGTTGAGTCTCATACTGACCAACCAGACTTTCAAATTTCTCCAGTCGATCTTTATTGACTCCTTGGGCCCCCCGGAATATCGCCAATAAAGTGTCGTTATGGCCACTTGGGCGATCGGCATAGCCAACCAAACGCGAAACTTCAGTCAGTCCCACAATTTGGAAAGCACAGAGCCTCGCTACAGCGCGGACCACCCCATCTAGAGATCGTAACTCTTGAACATCGTAGCCCAAGAACTCGAGATAGAAGCGGAGTCGTAATAACGGCTCCCCCGTCGGCAAACGCTGGCCCTTTAACCAGCAACTAACAGTGGCGGTAGTAACACCGACAAAGTTAGTCAATGTTTGGCGTTTGACCTGGTCAGACCCAATAGCTTGAGCTAAATGAGCTAGACAATCGGCCGTACCCCCCCTAAAAACCACCTGTTTTTCCATCGAACCTTCCTTTCTATATTGGTTAACAAGTTTCTTATTTATCCGTCTAAATAATAACAAAATTACATAAA
>CAZZPK010000004.1:58959-71714 GCA_964655995.1 uncultured Candidatus Saccharibacteria bacterium | reverse complement strand
GCTTTTCCAAAAGTTCAGTCAAAAAAGTTCGAGGTGTCTCACTACACGGGTCACATGAGACAGTAAAAACTAAACTGCTTTAGTTTTTACTGCGATATGTGAAAACGGAGTTATGTTTTGTCAGTAGACAAAACAAACGAGTCCGGGTCTGGAAAATTCACGAGCGACGGCGAGTGAATTATTGTGGATCACAAATTTATTGTATAATATTTTATAGGCTTAGTTCTTTTCAGCTCAACCAAAATTACAAATCCCAAAAAGGGAGAAAGGCAGGTGGATAATGTTGAGATTTAGTGCAGTGTTTTTAGTCAGTGTTGGCTCGCAGCTTGACGCTATGGCTTCGGACGCCATTGCACGGTACTTGATGGTGCATGACACCACGATCAACAATACCAATCCGACAGCCACTTACTACAATGAGCGCTGGCTTGTTGCTGGTGCTAATGGCGCGGCGGAAAAGCGCTTTTTAATCTGGTTTAATACTGCCATCTACGCCGACAGGGTGGAGCGGGCCTATCTCCGTTTGGCCCCGATCCCGACTGTTGCTCCAGCTAAAGTGACTGCGCTCGATATTTACATTATTGAGCGGCCCGGGTTTGGCCCGTACACCAATTGGAGCAATCAACCCCGAGCTTTTTACCGCCGGCGGATCGAGGTGCCGGCGATAACAGCCGAGAACTGGCGCTGGTTAGATATCGACATCACCGGCGTCTATCGTAATTGGCAAAACGGCACCTGGGCCAACTATGGCTTGATGTTTGTGCCGGTTGGCCGAGACAACACTCTCGACGGCTTTGCGAGCGAAGAACACTCGCTAGCTTATCAACCACAGCTCCGGCTCATTTACTTTGATTTTGCTTTCCCGCTGGCTGGCGGGTATCGCAATGGCCGGGTGAGCGGCTACCGTTTTGGCGATCATTGGGAGGGTCGTTATGCTTTGGATGGAGTGACAAGATTAAGGCACACTGGCACGGATTTTGCCGCCCGGGCGGGCGATCCGGTATATGCCTGCGCCAACGGCTATCTTAAAGAGGCGGTGCTCAATAATACCTGGGGCGGCTGGTTGGTAGTGGAGCACCCCAACTCCTGGCAGTCCATTGAACGGGCCGGACTAACGGATGGCATTTGCACTACGACCTATATGCATGTAATACCGGCGGACGATATTTTGGAGGCGGTGGCGGCCGGACGGCGCGATATCCGGATTTACAAAGGTGCTTGGATCGGTAATATTGCGCCGGGCACGGAGCGCTTTGGCCCGCATCTCCACTTCCAATTGCGCAATGGCGCTTACAATCCGTTTTTGTCGCGCTTGGGCCGCTTGCCAGCTGTGAGTGCTACCACGCCAGCCTCGCCCAATGCTCCCGAGCCCGCCTGGCCGGAAAAATTTATCAATCCGGAGGTGGCGGTCAATTGGGACCACGGTAATTTTTAAGGCAACAAATTATCCCCCGCACTCGACTAGTCGAGTGCGGGGGATTGTAGTGATGGAAGAAAGTTTTAATAATAAAATGTTGGGCAAAAAGTCGGGACTTTGGTTTGAGGACAGGGGAGTGGTGGTCGCTAAAAATAAAATCAAACGTACTCTGCGCATCGGTGTCGCCTCTGCTGGGCCCGTCTGGTCAGCCAAAAAATACCGTTTTTTATTAAAATAAATTCAATTACTCCATTTTACTGCCATGGCATTGATTTGGAATAATATAATTGACAGATAAAGATAAAAAGTGGTATGATAAAAACGGACTCGTGTTGGGTCTTTTTAATCAAAACTGGAGGACACTTCCTATGGGAAACACCCTCGAGCAAGAAAAGCCCTATCTTAGATTGTCTGGCATGATTGCTGGAAATCTAGGAGTATTAACACAAGAAGTGGTGCAATATTATCTCGGGCAAGCCAAAGATATACCGGAGGCGTTACAACGAGGTTTTATTGTACCACCGCCGAAATTCTCTCTACTCATAGACCTTGGCATCATCACGGTGCCGGAAGACTATGTGCATGAGAAACGGCTCACGGCGTTCAATAAGCAGAATCGTAAGAAGTTCTATCAAGAACTTCCCGAATCCGACTCGAATCCTGAAGCCCGGCGACAAACTCTGGGTTCGAGCCTTCCAGCAAGTCGTTGGTGGCACGACCACCTCGGAGGAGCGCATGGCGTTCTTGGCAACTCAAAAGGCCATCCATACCGGCGCACAAGGCGCGTCCCTCGTTTTCGATCAGAAGCGTGACCAACTGCCGAAAGGTAAGTGGTATGCCTCCTTCGATGAAAAGCACAGGCTTTGGAAAGACGCCCATGGCAACCACGGGGTGCCGGATGTCGACGCCAGCTCGGATGGTGACTTCTGGTTCGGCCTTGGTTACTTCGAGGATGTCTGGGACGTCGACGATGCCTTCCTCTGCTTCTGCGACATCGAGCCCGACACGGGCGAGTAGTCCTTGGAAACTTGGACACTTAGCCAGCTCTTTCTACCTTAGAACCTTTGTGCGATTTTTGCACGGGGGTTCTTTTTTATTATGTTAAGATAGCTATATGACTACGGGACTGGGTATAGCTATTGGGATTATTGTGGGGGCGGTGGTGATTGCGGCCGTTTTATGGTTTCTTTTTAGAGGCCGCCCCGCCAGCGGCGGGGCGGGGGATCAAAGCTCGTTTATTTTGCTCCAAAATCAGCTCCAGGATTTGGCCCGGACGCTGGATGACAAGCTGGGGGAGTCGAGTAAGCAAATGCAGGAGTCGGTGCGCTCGCAGTTTAGCGAGTCGGCCAAGATTATCCGCGACGTCACCGAGCGCTTGGTTAAATTGGACGAGACTAATAAACAGGTAGTCTCTTTTGCCGATCAGCTCCAATCGCTCCAAGATGTGTTAAAAAATCCCAAACAGCGCGGCATTTTAGGTGAATATTATTTGGAGACCTTGCTTAAAAATGTGCTACCGACCGGCAGTTATCAAATGCAGTATCCGTTTAAAGACGGCACGATTGTGGACGCGGTGGTATTTGTTAAAGAAAAGATTATCCCGATCGACTCTAAATTCTCACTCGAGAATTACAACAAATTAGTGGAGGAACGTGATCAAACAGAAAGGGATAGATTAGAAAAAACTTTTAAAACCGATTTAAAAAACAGAATTGACGAAACGGCTAAATACGTTAAACCCAGCGAGGGGACAATGGACTTTGCTTTTATGTTTATCCCTCATGAGGCGATTTACTATGATCTCTTGGTCGCCCAAGTGGGGGCGGTTAAGGTTAATACTCGCGACCTGATCGAGTACGCCTTTAAAGAAAAGCACGTCATCATCGTCTCACCGACCTCATTTTTAGCCTACTTACAGACCGTCCTCCAAGGCCTAAAGGCGCTCCAAATCGAAGAGCAGGCGGTAGAGATCCGTAAGCGGGTCGAGGACCTGGGCAAGCATTTGGGGGCTTATGACCAGTATATGGGCAAGCTGGGGGCCGCCTTAGGCACCACCGTTAATCACTACAATTTGGCCTATAAGGAGTTTAAAAAGGTGGACAAGGACGTGCTCCGGATCAGCGGCGAGGGAGTAGGGGTGGAGCCCCTGGTGCTCGATAAGCCCTCGTTTGACGAGTAGCTTGCATCCGGCCCCCTTTTTAGCTATACTAGCCCCGTATGACTTTTGCCGTAATTAAGACCGGGGGTAAGCAATATCCAGTAACTCCCGGCCAGACCCTAAAAATCGAGAAGCTCCCCGGAGAGTCCCCAACCGTCACTTTTGACGAGGTGCTTTTGGTGGCCGACGGCGCCGATGTTAAAGTGGGCGCCCCAACAGTGGCCGGGGCCAAAGTGGTTGCTGAGCGCTTAGGTGACGGCAAGGCTAAAAAGGTAACCGTTTTGCGCTATAAAAACAAGATCAATTACAAAAAAATCAAAGGCCATCGCCAGCCGTTTACTGAGGTAAAAATCACTGAGATCAAATAACTAAAAAATCGGAGCTAGACTCCGATTTTTTAGTTTGCTAGGATGCAAAGAGACAGTGGGGAATAAAAAGGAGGTCCTTGAGATGATCGAGATTTCATTATTTGGCGGGGAGGTCCGGGGCGCTTTTTACGGCCGAGGGTACGGCACTTGCCACACTAATCCGATTGATTCCGGCGCAATTGGCCGAATTGACCAGGTTAGCGAACAGTTTGGAGCCAAAGGGGTGATTTTGCCCAATATCAGCCATGGCACCAATATCGTGCAAATTGATCGTTTTAAAAACGGCGGCCAGGTCCAGTTGTTGGACTGCCGGGTAACCAAGACAATTGAGCCTGCCGACGGCCTGGTGACGACCAATCCAGATCTTGTCCTTGGGGTAGCCAATGCCGATTGCCCGGTAGGAGTAATTTATCACCGGGAGAGTCGCTGGTTGTGCCTCCTGCATTTGGGCCTTAAATGCCTCTTGGCCCGGCCGAGCATCATTGACGAGGCGCTTAAGCTGGCACCGGTGCCTGCGGTCAGGCTCTCGTTTGAGTTTGGTTTTGGCATTAGGGGTTGTTGTTTCGGCTATACCGAGGGCCACGAACATGTGCTTGCGGTGCGTCAACTAGCCTGCTGTGCCTTAAATGGCCTGGTGCGTAAGGGTCCAAGACAGGGACAAATGTCCATTCATTTGCCTTCGATTATTTGGGCTCTGGCCAGCAGACGCTTTGGTTCAACTCTGGCTATCAGTGGCGGGTCAGCCTGTACCGCCTGCCGAGAGGATGTGCCGGGGTACTCGCATGTATGGTCGGAGTGTCGACCTCACGAGCGAGGCCAGCGGAATTTGTTTGTCGTCAAGTTGGCCCCATAGCAAGTGGGGCCATTATTTTTTACCCGCGGTTTTTAAAGGCGTAGCTGATCGTCTCGGGGTCTGTATACTCGAGCTCGCTGCCCGTCGACAAGCCGCGCCCCAGCAAGCTTAATTTGATATTGTATTTTTCAAGCTGTGGTCGCAAACTGTGGCGTAGGATCTCGACGGTGTTTTCGCCCTCGGCGTTGGTGGCCAGGGCCACGATTATTTCTTTAAGCTCAGTTTTTTTAGCTTCAATCAAGCGGACGAGAGCGGCCAGCCGGATTTTTTTAGTCGGCTCTTGGTCCAAAATCGGCACCAGACCGCCTAAAAAGAAAAAGTAGCCGTTATACACGTCGGCTCGCCGGACGGGCTCCAAGTCGACATCTTTTTCCATCACCAACAGCAGCGAGTGATCGCGAGTGGTATCCCGGCAGGTGGCGCAGCGGCTGGCTCGCTCACTATCGGCAAAATAAATTTGGCACTCCGGGCACTGTTTGACTTGAGCGCGGAGACGCCCCAAGAGCTCGGTTAATCTCGCGATATTGGCCGGATCGGAGTTAAGCAGATAATAGACAAAGCGTCTGGCCTGCCGGGGGCCGATGCCGGGTAAGCGTCTAAATTGCTCGGCCAGTTCGCTGATCGGGTCTAAAGACATAATTAAAAGCCGCCAAAGTCGGATTTTTCGATCGGGAAAAAGCTGACCTGATTCTCGTCGAAGTAAAGCTCGATTTTGCCGACGGGGCCATTGCGATGCTTCTCTACCAAAATCTCGGCGATATTTTTGCGGTCGGAGGCCTCATTGTATTTATCTTCGCGGTGGATAAACATCACCACGTCGGCGTCTTGCTCGATGGAGCCGGAGTCGCGGAGATCAGATAGTCTCGGCTTGCCACCGCGTTGCTCGACGGCGCGCGAGAGTTGGGAGAGGGCGATGACGGGCACCTCAAGCTCGCGGGCCAGGCCCTTGAGCGAGCGGGAGATCTCAGTGACTTGCTGGACCATCGAGTCGGTCTCTTTTTTGGGGATCATCAGTTGGAGGTAGTCGACAATAATCAAGCCCAGCCCATGCTCGGACTTGACGCGGCGGGCGACCGAGCGCATTTTGGTGATATTATTTGAGGATTCGTCGTCAATAAAAATCGGCGCTTGCGAGAGCGAGTCTAAAGCGTCGCGGATGCGGGCGAAGTCCTCGTCGGCGGTGATTTTGCCGGTGCGGAGGCGCCAGGAGTTAACCCGGCTCTCGGCGGCCAAGACGCGGTCGACCAATTGTTGCGAGCTCATCTCAAGCGAAAAAATCAAAGTCGGCACTTTAAGCCGGCAGGCCACGTGCCGGGCGATATCCAGGGCAAAAGTGGTTTTACCCATTGAGGGGCGGGCGGCCAAAATAATCAAATCCGATTTTTGAAAGCCGGCCAATAAATTGTCGAGCGGCTTAAAGCCGGAGGAAATGCCGCGCAGTTCGTCAGTGGATTGGTGTAGGTGCTCAAAGCGCTCCCAGGCCTCTTGGAGAGTGTCTTTAATGTTGACGATAGTGCGTTTGGCGGTCTCGGAGATGTTAAAAACCAAGCGCTCGGCCTGTTCAAAAATATCGTCCAAGTCACCTTGGCCGTCATAACCCAAGTCCAAGATCCGGCTAGCCGAGTCGATGAGCCGGCGGAGGGTGGACTTTTTTTTGACAATGTCGGCATAGTGCTCGGCATTGGTGGCCGTGGGCACCACGTTGATCAGCTCGGCCAAATAGCTGGCGCCGCCGGCTGTCTCGAGCATCTTATTTTCCCGCAAATGGGAGGTGACGGAGATGACGTCGATCGGCTCATGCTTGTCCATTAAGGCGCGCATGGCGGCGTAAATAATGCGGTGCTTACCAAAGTAAAAATCCTCCTCCAGCAAAAAAGCGGCGATGTCGTGTATGACGTCGGGCTTAATCAAAATCGAGCCCAATACCGCCTGCTCGGCGCCCAAATCGTGCGGCGGGACCTTGAGGGCGGGGGAGGCGATGGTTTGGAGCTTGGTAGGCATTGCCTAGATTGTAGCAGGGCCAGCGTCCCCCAAGCTAGGGGGTCAAAATACCCCAATCTTGCATAAAGTGGGGATAATATTAGGTAATTATGGTTTACTTGACAAAATAGGCATTAATATGCTATACTTGTTATTAGAAGCTGTTGGCAATAGGGTTGACAGTAAAAAGGAGAGTTGTCATGAATAATGAACGTAGAAACGAGATTGCCTACTTGGCACTAAAACAAAAGGTGCGTGAGGACGGCATCCGTATCACGACCGTCGGGTAAAACCGGCGGGTTTTTGTTTACTCAACTTTTTGTAGATAATTCCTAATTTCAGACGGTCGTCAAAAATTAGGAATAGTGGGTTTTTGTTTTATTTGATTATTCCCAAAAATACGCTATAGCATGTATTTTGGTATAATCTAAAACCTCCTTATTTTCTACGATCGTAGAAAATAAGGAGGTTCCCAAGTGTGCCAAATATTCGCATATGCGGGAAAGTGGATAAGAAAGGATGCAATTTTAAAATAAAACCCTCATACTTAAAGTATGGAACCAACACCATCTAAATATAAATATCTCAAAATTTTCATAGTATTAATTGTCGCAATGATGATAATGTTATATCTTGTTATGGCACTTTTTGTAGGGATTCTTCATGACGTTTCTTATCTGAAAATAATAAGTCCTGGTTTAATCGTTATTTTATTTATTGTGACCGCACTCATTATACGAGGTATAAATCGTGCTGGTTCTTTTGTGGGTAGTAAAAAATCCAGTAAAAAATCCATGTTGATTTTTCTGGCACTTGCTGTGGGTTGTACATATTTGTTTTTAGAATACATTAATAATAACTATGCTATTTATTTCGCGACTCTCGTTATTATAGGTGTATTAATATATACAGGATATTACTTAGGTTTTAGCCAATGGAATCAACACTAAACCCAATTTTTTATTCCAACTTTAATCCTAAAACTTTATCAAAATCGAGGATGGTGGCGTGTTTGTCGGGGTCGGGGAGAGACTTGTCGGCCAGGAGCGTCCAGACGAGAGCTAAGGCACTCGGGATATTTAAATCATTCTCTATTAGATTAACAAATTTTTCTTGATAGTTTGAATTTATAACACCGCCATTTTTAGCTAAATTTTTCAATTTATTTTGCAGACGCGAGTAAGCCGTCGCGGCGCCGGCGAGTGCCTCCCAAGTTAAATTAACTTCTGTACGATAATGAGCCGTAAGCAGCCAATAGCGGAAGGCGAGCGGAGTAATGTCTTTTTCCCGCAAAGATTCCAAGGTTAAAATATTGCCGAGCGACTTAGACATTTTTTTACCCTCAACGTTTACAAAATTGTTATGCAGCCAATAGCGGACAAAAGGCTGGCCGCTCGCGCACTCCGACTGGGCGCGCTCATTGGTGTGATGGGGGAAAATGAGGTCAATGCCGCCGGTATGGATGTCGATTGACGGCCCCAAGTGCTTAAAAGCCATAGCCGAGCACTCAATATGCCAGCCCGGTCGGCCCGGGCCAAACGGTGCCTCCCACACCGCCGCTCCGTCCTCGGGGGTAGCAAATTTCCATAAAGCAAAATCGCGCGGATCCGTTTTGTCATACTCGTCGCTATTGATTCTTGATTGGTTGTGCGCGGGGGGAGCCAGGTGAGCCAGTGCGCCATAGTCCTTAAACTCGCTGATTTTAAAATAGACGCCGTCCTCGCTCGCATAGGCCAACTTTTTCTCAAGCAGGCGCTCAATCAAGGTGATCATCTCGGCGACATGCTCGGTAGCGCGAGGCCGGACAGCCGGCTCGAGTAAATTGAGCGCTTGGCTGTCGGCAATAAATAATTGCTCAAATTTTTTAGTAAACTCGCTCAAGCTTTGGCCGGCCTCGCGGCTCGCCCTGATGGTTTTGTCGTCAACATCGGTAATATTCATTACTTGGGTTACTTTGAGACCGCCATACTCCAAGACGCGGCGCACCAAATCGGCTGTGGCAAAAGAGCGCAAATTGCCCACATGGGCCCGACCGTAGACGGTCGGGCCGCAGCTATACATCAAAATTTGGCCGGGATTAAGCGGCGTTACGGTCTCAACGGCTTGCGAGAGTGTATTATAAAGTTTTAGAGCCATCGATTAAACTTGGCGATGATCGCCATAGTCAAGGCTACCACGGCCATAATGCCGGTGACAATAAAAAAGCCGTCCTCGCGATCAAGAAACGGCAAATAGTTGGAGCTTAGACCAAAAATGCTCCCAATTAAACTGACTGGTAAAAAGATAAAAGCGACCACGGTCAGTATCTTCATTGTCTCGTTGGTTTTGATGGAAAGTAGGGACTCATTGGTGCTGCGGAGCTCGTCAAAGACCTCGCGATTGCTATTTAAACCCTCCCACACCTTCTCATATTCACCAATGAGGGAACGGAGATAATAGCCGAATTTTTGATTAAAAAAGTCGACCCCGGCCAGTTCCAGGGAAGTTAAAATCTCTTTATGCGTCTTAAGAGCCCAGCGGAAGTCCAGCAAATCGCGATTAATCCGGGCTAAGTTGGCGACCATGGCTCGCTCTTGACCCTGGAAGATCCGCTCCTCAATGCCCTTGAGCTCGCGATTGATCTCGTTTAAGCCATTTTCCAAGGAGGAGTACAATTGGCGGGCGATATAGTAAAACAAATGGCCAGCGTGGAATTGGCCGCGCGCTTTTTCAACCGTAGCTTTGGTCTCAAAAATCTGGCTAAACTCCATCAAGGCGTCAATCGGCTCGTAGTGGATGGTCATTAAAAAATCTTGGCCGATTACAAAGTCGATTTCTTGGGTCGGGCCGTTATTTAGCATCGGCTCGCCCTTGTTGACGCGGCAAATCTGGCAAATGGGGAAGTGGAGAATCAAATACAAATAATTTTCGTATAAGTCAACCTTCGAGCGGAGCGAGGGCTCGGCAAATTCCTCAGTGACCAGGCTGTGCAAGTTGTACTGTTTGCTGATGGCCTCCAGTTCCTCTTTGGTGGGTGACACTACATCGATCCAAGTGACATTTTGGTATTTTAATTGTTTGATCATTAGCTTCTATTATATACGGTTAATTGCTAATTGACCACCAGTGGATACTTTGCGATAATGACTCTGCGATGCCCGCGCTTTCTAATTTTAAAATTGCCGTCACGGTGGTGCTGGCTGCTTTAGTGGTCGGCGCTTTTAACTTGGGGCTTGAGTTGGGTGAGCGCCGCGGTTTGGAGCTAGCTGCCGTCCCCGAGACTTTAAATGGTGCCGATTTTACTCCCTTTTGGACTGCCTGGGGCATTTTAAATGAGCGCTTTGTCCAGGCCAGTACCACTGCCGCTACCACTACCGATCAGGAAAAAGTCTGGGGCGCTATCAAAGGCCTTACCGATTCCTTTGGCGATCCTTATACCGTCTTTTTGCCGCCGGAGGAGAAGGAGCTGTTTGAGGATGATATCCGCGGCAATTTTGGCGGTGTAGGCATTGAGATCGGTATCCGCAACGACGTGTTGACGGTAGTGGCGCCATTGCCTAATACACCGGCCGAGCGGGCGGGAGTAAGAGCTGGCGACAAGATCATCAAAGTCAATGACCTACTGACAGCCGATTTGTCTACCGACGAAGCGGTCAAGGAGATCCGTGGCGAGGTCGGTACTAAAGTCAAACTCACTTTAATTAGAAACGGCGGTGCACCATTTGAGGTCAATTTGACCCGCGAGATAATCACCATACCGACCATCGATACCGAGCTGTTGCCAAGTGGTGTGTTTGTTATCCGGGTGTACAATTTTTCCGCTCAGTCGTCCAATCTGTTCCGCCAAGCTTTGCGCGATTTTGTCAAAGCCAAGACCGACAAGCTGGTGATTGATTTGCGCAATAATCCGGGCGGCTATTTGGAGTCGGCGGTAGATATGGCCAGCTGGTTTTTACCGGTGGGCAAGGTGGTGGTGACCGAGGATCGGCGCGGCCATGGCGAGAGCGAGGTTTATCGCAGCCGCGGCTATGATATTTTTAATAATAAACTGAAGCTGGTTATTTTGGTCAACAGCGGCAGTGCCTCGGCCTCGGAGATTTTGGCTGGCGCCCTAAAAGAGCATGGCAAGGCACTCTTGGTGGGGGAGAAGACTTTTGGTAAAGGCTCAGTCCAGGAACTGGTGCCGATTACTGATGATAGCTCGCTTAAGATTACGGTGGCCCGCTGGCTGACACCGCAAGGAACCTCATTTTCGGCGGGAGGTTTAGCTCCCGATGTCACGGTTAAATTGACTGAGGAGGATATCAAGACTGGCCGCGACCCACAGCTCGACAAAGCTGTTGAGGTGCTGTTAAATATGAAAAAATAATATGCAGGTGATTTTGCTCCAGGATGTGCCCAAAGTGGGGAAGAGGTATGAGCTTAAAGAGGTGGCCGACGGCTTTGGCCGCAATTTTTTAATCGCCCGCGGCAAGGCGGTAATAGCCGATGCCGCCGGCCGGGCGCGCATTGCCAAACTTCAAGCTGAACGAATGGCGCACCAAGAAATGGAGGAGCAATTGCTTAAATCGCTGTTGGCCGCTTTGGCTCGGGAGCCGCTGGTTATCAAAGCCAAGGCCAATGAAGAGGGGCACCTATTTGCCGGTTTAAAAGCCAAAGATATCGCTCTCGAGGTCAATAAGCTCCATCACGCCAATTTAACGGCCGATTTAATGGAAATTAAAAATCCGATCAAATCGCTTGGCGAATATCAAATCAATATCAAACAGGGGAGAGTGGGCGGCGCCTTTACTCTCCGGGTTGAAAAAGCAGAGTAATCTGCTACACTAAGTTAAAGACCATCTTGGTCGCGTTGCGTGCCCACTTCCTAAACCAAGATGGTCCCGCCGGTGAGAGACTCCCTTAGCCACTCACCGGCTTTTTATTTGCTTAATTATGTGGTAAAGATAGGGTAGAAAGAGAGGTGGAAAATGAAAACAATAACCATTAAGGCGTTACTTTACCCGCCAATGAGTAGGATGTTGGTGGGCGGTACGGGCAGTTTGCCGGCTTTCGCGCAAGAAAAAGACTTGAAAATACCAAAAGAAATAGTCTTCTCAAAAGACTCAAGACTCAATATCCGTCTTGGGCCAAATAGCCCTGTGTGTGAGTTAACTTTAGGTAAGGATTGCCTCAAAGCGGTCGGTCACATGCGCAATTGTACCCAAGGTTACATCGATCAATTAATTGCTGATGGCTGGGTGATTTTGCCAGACGGTTTTAAACAGGCCGAACTCCCCGTCGATGAGACAATTTGTACCACGCCGGGATGCTTGGCGGGCATTCCCAAGAGTGGGGCATATGAAGGAGTTGACGTCTGCGACAATTGCGCTCTTATCGGTCAATTAAGAATGGCCGATAGAATTGCTGCCGCCGCGGCAGAGGACAATGGTGAATGGAACAATGGTGAATAATGGTTTGTAGTCAAAAATTCCCTCGCTGGTCTTGACGGCCGGCGGGGGATTAATTTTTTATCTGTAAATTATTTTGCTTGTGGGATGACGGAGACGGTTTTGAAGAGGCGAGTTTTGTTGTCAAAGCCCACCTTGCGCTTGGCGCCAAATTTGACCACGCCATTGACGACGGAGAAGAGAGTATGATCCTTACCCATTTTAACGTTAGTCCCCGGGCGGATCACACTGCCGCGTTGGCGCACGATCACCGCGCCGGCCTTGGCCCACTCGCCATCATAAAGCTTGGTACCGAGGTACTTTGGTTGGGAGTCTCTTAAGTTTTTGGCGGTACCGCCGGCCTTTTTTGTTGCCATATCGTGTTAAAATTACTAAATGAGCATAGCAGACCTCGTCTCAAAGATCAAGTCCCGCGAGCATGAGCTTTTCCATAGCGCTTTGCTCCTGATCGTGGCTTTGGGGGCTTTTGGCCTGGGCTATTTTGCCGGGCTTGATCGCGGTCGGGAGCCGATCAAAGCCACCTTCCCCGAATCTCAAGCTGCGGCCGTGG
>CAZZPK010000004.1:0-58949 GCA_964655995.1 uncultured Candidatus Saccharibacteria bacterium | reverse complement strand
CCTCTCCGGTGCCGGTGGCAGTAAAAGAAGAAATTAAGCCAGCAATAAATAATCAGGTTCAGACTAAGCAGGTTGTCGTAGCCTCCAAACAGGGGACTAAGTACCATTATCCGCACTGCCCCGGCGCCAAGCAAATTAAGGAGGTCAATCAAGTCTGGTTTAATAGTCCGGCCGAGGCTGAGCAGGCGGGGTATACGCTAGCCGGCAATTGCCAAGCCAAATAATTATTTAAAAAATAATTAATTAAATAATTTCTCAATTAATTATTAATGGCTTAGGCTCGTCCCACTCAGAGAGAGGGTACGTCGCACAATATACCTTTTGCGACATAGGGTCTCCCCTCGGCCCAACCAAAAATACCCCGGCCGAGCCGGGATATTTTTGACTAAAATAAATTATCTTTTAGCTAACTGACTGACCGCCTTGCCCCAACAGGGCTTGGAGGCGCTCCAGTGACCGATACCCTCTTTTTCACTTAACCAGATGGCGTAGCGGATATTTCCTTCAGCGGTGTAAATATCGTAGCCGAGCTCGTGGCTCTGCTCCAAATGGAACCGCTCATTGATTTGGAAGATTCCAACATCGCGAGGGTTGTGAGTGCCGCGCAGGACGCTGCCGTCCTCATCATACTGGCGGTACCGGCTCTCACAACGGGCAATCTCGAGCAAGGGCTCGGGATCGACCTTTTGGTCCTTGGCTATTTGCTCAATCGCCAAAGCGATTGTCGAGGTCGCAGCGTCCGGGCCGATACTTTTAAGTACGACGCCGGTCATCCCGATGTTTGCGCTACCAGCAGTAAGACCGGCGGCGCTCATGGTAATGAGGCCAGCTAAACCTAATTGGGCAATAGTAAGAATAAGTTTGGAACCAATAAAGACTAAGGTATTACCTTAGTCTTTACCGGAAGAATTAAAGTTAATTTGAGAGTATCAAGTCAACCATTTAACCTTACTTGATACTAAGTCTAGCTTAGCATAATGGGGTCTAAAAGTCAATCAAAATTAACAAAATATGGCTCTGTTGAGCCATATTTTGTTAATTGCCAATACCCCCGATATCGGGCATGCCGCGGGCAATACCGTCTTTGAAGGCCTCCCATAATTCTCGGAGTTGGAGCGCCTCGACAATGGCCCAAAACGGCTCTGAGAGGTACTCTCCCCAAAACCAGACCAGCCATTCCCAGGCGCTGGTAACCAATTCGCGCAAATAATTAAAGTTGGATTGGCCGATGTCGGAGTTGACGATGGCGCGGATATCCACCCGCAATAAAGTCAAAATAAATACGCCGATTAAAATGACGATAATCCATTTAATAAAGCCGCGTCGGCTCATACTGTCTTAATTATAACTTACCGGCCCCGGCGGTTACAAATAAGATAGTGGATTAAGGTAGCTATTGTAGGAGGCCAAAGGCAAACGGTAAGTGCCGCAGCCCGGGACCTTGCTTTTTAGGGAGCCGATTTGGACGCCTTGGCTGGCAAAGAGGGAGAAATGGAGATGCGGCCCGGTGGAGTAGCCGGTATTGCCGCTATAGCCCAAGAGCTCGCCTCGCCCCACCCGTTGTCCCTCACCTGCCTTAATGAGCGACAGATGGGCATAAAGAGTGGTAAGCCCGTTATTGTGTTTAACCAGCACCCAGCGGCCATAGGAGGCGCCCGGGCAGGTTAAATCAGTGTCGCCAGTTCCCAACACCACTCCCTCGGCGGCCGCTTTGATCGGGGTGCCGATAGGGATGCCAAAATCAATGCCATTATGTCCTCTACCGCTGTAAACTTGGGGATTTTGGGAGGCAAAAGCGGTATTGCCAAAATATTGAGTAATTATTACCGGCGATACCGGCCAGGCCAAAATGCCCCGGCCGGTTTTAGGGATTGATGAAGGATCGATAATCGTCCGCAAAGCGGCCTCGGCCTGGGCGATCTCGCTTTCCACCTGCTGTTTTTTGGCCAGACGGTCGGCCAGTAGCGCCCGGTAAACACTCTCTTGATTTTTGGTGCTGGCCAAAAGCGAGTCTTTGGCTTTTTTGGCCGAGTCGGCCAAGATTTTTTGATCGGCCAATTGGGCATTGAGCTCGGCTAAACGTGCCATCTCTTTTTTGGTGGCATCTTCTTTGTTTTCCAGATCGATTTTATAGGCGGTAATTGTCCGGCTGTAATCGACCAATCGGCGAGAGAGACGGCTTAAATGGGCCATATCGGTCCAAATTTGCGACCAGCTCTCTCCCTTTAGAGCAAAAGCCAGCGGAGTTAAGACGTCCAAATTTTGAACTTGACGCAAGGAAATTCTCGTTGCCTCCTTAATTCGAGTCAAATCGCTGGTCGTGTCGGCAATATCGAGGCGGAGCCGTTGCAAGACCAGGCGGGAGGCTTCGATCTTTTTTTGGGTCAGGGCGATATCTTTAGCCAACTTGTCGCGGGTCAAATCGATTTCTTTAATGTCGTTTTGGAGCGTGTTCGCCTTTTTTTGGGTCTCGGTGATATTGGACTGCACCGCCTTGATCTCCTGCTCCAGTTTTTTGATCTCGGCCTGTTTAGTATCGATTGTTCTGGTAAGCTCGGCTTCCGTTTGCGCCCAAGCCGCTCCCGCTCCCATGGTTAACAGTAAACCGACAATAATCAATCCATTACAAATTTTGGGCATAAGTCAGACGAGCCACAGTTTCCTCTTTGCCGAGGATGGCGGCAATGGTAAAAGGGTCGGCTGATTTAGGGAGACCGGAGAGGGCCACGCGCATGGGCCAAAGCACTTCGGCTCGACTGATTTTTGTCGCGTAATCCCAAACGCTATTTTTGATATTCTCTGCCGTCCAATCGGCTTCCGGCACGGTATTCAATAACTCTATCGCTTTGGGCAAATGAGCCGTGTTTTTAAGCAGTTCTTTGGTCGGTCGAGGGGCGGTAAAAAAGTAAGCCAACTCCCCTGCTTGATTCATTTTTTTTATCTCCTCGTAATTGCTGGCCCGATCCAAAATAAGCGGCGTGATTTTTGCCACCATGGCCTGATCCAAGTCCGGCAGGGCTTTGGCGACATAATTTACTTTTTCCTCCGACCCGAGGCGCGCCAAATACTCCTTATTAAGCCAATTTAGTTTATCGATGTTAAAAATGGCGCCGCTCTTCCCCACCGCCGAGAGATCAAAGCGCTCGATTAATTCCGTCAGGCTGAAAAGCTCTTGATTAGTCCCCTCCCCATGTTGGGGCGACCAGCCCAACAGAGCCATAAAATTAATAATGGCTTCCGGCAAATAACCGCCATCGCGGTACTCAGTTATCGGCAGGGCGCCGTGGCGCTTGGAGAGTTTGCTGCGATCCGGCGCCAGGACCAGCGGCAAGTGGGCATAAATGGGCGTAGGGGCGCCAATGGCCCGCTGGAGCAGGATATGGCGCGGGGTATTGGAGATGTGATCCTCGCCGCGGATCACATGAGTGACGCCGGACTCAAAATCGTCAACCACCACTGCTAGGTGAAAAAGGGGCTCCGTCTCGCTTTTGGCGATCACAAAATCGCCCAAGTCGGTAGTGTCAAAAGTTACTTCCCCTCTGATCAAATCGGTAAAAGTGACCACTTGATTGGGATTTTTAAAACGGATTACCTCGCCGCGTTCCCCCGCCGTCTCTTGGGAGCGATAAGCGTGGCCGTCGGCAATTAATTTTTGGAGATAAAAAGTGTGGCGGGGCGCGCGTTCCGATTGTCTGGATTTTTCATCGTAATCAAGACCAAGCCAAGTCAAACTTTCAAAAATATTATCCTCGTATTCTTTTTGAGAGCGCTCGCGGTCGGTATCTTCCACCCGGAGGAGAAAGCGTCCTTTGGCTTGGCGCGCAAACAAATAATTAAATAAGGCCGTTCGGTAATTGCCTAAATGCAATAGTCCAGTGGGACTCGGGGCAAAGCGGGTGATTACTTGGGCAGATGCGGGTTTACTCATGGCTTTTGGCTAAGTCGATTAAGGCTCGGGCAATGCTCTCTGCCGCTTCCGGCTTGGCAAAAGATTTGGCCGCTTCGCTCATTTTAGAGTGGATGGCGCGATCGTCGATAATCCGGCCGATCTCGGAACGGAGAATCGACTTGGTTAAATTATTTTCCTCGATCACGGCCGCAGCGCCGCTCCGGGCGTACATAAAGGCGTTGGAGCGCTGATCGTGGCTGATGTCCTCCGGGATCGGGATCAAAATCGCCGGTATCCCCCAGGTCGCAAATTCAAAAATCGCCGAGCCGGCCCGAGAGACGACCAAGGTGGCCACTCCGGCCGACATCCGCAGAGCGGTCTCATTTAAATAATCAAATACTTTGTAACGGTCGCGGTGAGGATTGTCGGCCAAAAGATACGACAAGCGCTTGTTGATCTCATCAACATTGGCTTTGCCTACCTGGTGAATCACTTGATACGACTCGATCAGCTCGGTGGCCAAATCCAAAAAGACGTCGTTGAGGCGGGCGGCTCCTTGGGAGCCGCCCAGGACTAAGATCACCGGCATTTTTGGGTCAAGTTTTAAAAATTCGTGGGCGCCGTGAGTGATCGGGTTCATAATTTCGGCGCGGAGCGGGTTGCCGGTAATGGCCACCTTGTCGGGTTTAAAATAAGCGGCGGCCTCGGGGTATGAGACAGCGACTCGAACCGCAAATTTGCCGGCCCATAAGTTGGCGCGCCCTGGCTTGGAGTCCGACTCATGAATGACCACTGGTATGCCAAGTAGGCGCGCCGCCCACAAGGTGGGGACGCTGGCGTAACCGCCTTTACTAAACACCACGTCGGGAAAAATAAAATACAGGGAGCGCAGAGCCTGCCCCATCCCCCACAATGTCTTAAACATATCTGTAAAATTACGGAAAGAAAAATAACGCCGCAGTTTGCCGGCCTTGATTGGCACAAAAGTGATCCGCTCCTCAAACAGCGCGCGCGGATTATAAGGCTCGGGGGCAAAATACCAAATGGCGACATCAACAAGCTTTTGCCTCTCGGCCTCTTGGTGCAGCGCTTGGGCCACGGCAATCAAGGGGTAAAAGTGGCCGCCCGTGCCGCCGCCGGTTAAAACAATCTTCATAAAATTTTATTGATAGCGCGAGATATTGAGCAAGATCCCCGCTTGGAAGAGGGCCGCCAACAGGGCGCTGCCGCCGTGGCTCATAAACAGTAGCGGCACACCGGTTAGTGGCGCCAAACCCAGCATCGCGCCGATATTAATAAACGATTGGCTAATTATCAGTATAACAATACCGACGGCCAGCAGTCTACCAAAGTTGTCATTAACCCGCGACGCGATTTTTAAGCCCCACAGCGCCAGCAGTAAAAACAAGACAATAATCGTTGTCCCGCCCACAAAACCAAACTCCTCGGCGGCGACGGCGTAAATCGAGTCGCCCATCGGCTCCGGCAAATAATTGAACTTCTGGACGCTTTGGCCGAATCCTCGGCCGGTTAAGTGACCGGAGCCGATAGCGATCAATGACTGGTTGATTTGCCACGAGGTGCCCTGGACGTCGCGGTTGGTGTCAAAAAAGGTGTGGATGCGCTCTCGGACATAAGGTCTGGTAGCGGCAATCAAGCCCAGGCCTATAACGCCGATCAAGGCAAAAGCGATAATCTGTCTCCAGGGCGCGCCGGCTACCCAATACATCGCAAAAGCGGCAACGGTGATAATGATGATACTGCTGTTATTAGGCTGGAGATACAGCACTACGGCCGGCACGGCCAAAATCGCCAAAAATGGGAAAAAGCCGCCCAGCCAAGTGCCAATCTCCTCTTTGGCCGCGGCTAGCCAAGCCGCCACATACATAATGACGCCGATTTTTAAAAACTCGGCCGGCTGAAACGTGAGCGAGCCCAATTTAATCCAACGCCTGGCGCCGCCCGAGGTAAAGCCGATTTGATCGATAAAGACCAAGGCGGTGACTCCCAAAGCGACCAAAGCCAGATAGATGGCATATTTGCGCCACCATTTGTATGGAATATTGGACAAGATGATCATTCCGACTACTCCCGCCACCAAGATCAAAGCTTGCTTTAGGGCGACATAATAAAAACTGGCTTGACCGCCGCGTCCAACTAGGCCCAATGAGGCCGAGGCAAAAATAAAAAAGCCGGCGACAATAAGCACCAGAAGCAAAATCCACAAAAAGCGGTCGGGTTTAGGCAGCCTCATATCTTAAACACGGAGAAGTACCAAGATCATGCCAATAATCGCCGCAATCACGCCGATAATCCAATAGCGCATCACCACTTTGGTGGCCGGCCAGCCGATGGCCTCAAAGTGATGGTGCAGTGGCGCCACTAAAAAAACTTTTTTGCCGCCACGCAGTTTTTTGGAGGCGAGCTGGATTATCACTGAGAGCGAGGTGGCAACTAGCGGTAAGGCGATAATCGGCAAAAATAAAACCGAGTCGGTCAAAAAGGCGACTACTGTTAAAGTGGTCGTTAGTCCCAAAATGCCCGTCTCCGACATGTAAAAGCGCGCCGGCGGGATATTAAACCATAAAAAGGCCAAGGTGCCGCCGGCAATCACGCCGCACAAAGCGGCCAAATCGATTTGATTGTTAAAAAAGGAAATCGCAGCGTAAGCGGCAAAAATAATCGCCATAATGCCGCCGGACAAGCCGTCTAGGCCGTCAATGACGCCGCTCGAAAATAGAGCAACCATCACCAAGATAAAAAGCGGCACGAGCCACCAGCCGATCATTACCGGCCCGACTAAAGGGATAAAAATACTGACTACGCCCAATTTGGCGTTAAACCACCAACCGCCGGCCAGTCCCAGTAAAATGACGACAGCCAAGCGTTTGCGGAAAGCCAGCCCACCGTTGCCGGCACCCTTGCCTAAAACTTGGTATAAGTCGTCAATCAAACCGACCAGCGAACCGACGATTAAAGTAAAAATCGGCAGCCAAGTCTGCTCGCGGCTCAAAAAATCCAATTTAGCTGTTAAATCGCCGGGGACAAAAACATCGAGGAGCCAAAATAAAAAAACGGTTACTAAGGTGCTGGCCCAAATAATCACGCCGCCCATCCGCGGCGTCCCCACCTCCTTGTCTTTATGGAGCTCGTTAAAAATCGGAGTGTCGCGGCCGTCGGGAGCGATTTTACCGGCGCGCTTTTTCCATAATTTGTATTTGTAAAGATAGTGCGCAAGCAGCGGCGCCAGAGCAATGCCGATAAAAAAGGCCAAAGCGGTGGGGGCTAGAACTTTAAAAACGCTAAGCAACATAAGGGTATTATAAATCAACGGGACGGCTCTGCAAAATAGGCAATGGTGGCGCGAGTAAGCTTTAACACATCGTTAAAGCGGCCCTCTTGGCTTGAGGAGAGTACGACGATGGCGACCGGCTGACGCAAGCCGCGGTCGATCACCACCGCCAAATTGCCGTCGGCCAAATCGGTAAAACCGGTCTTGGAGGCGATCAAGCCCGGCAATAAGCCGGCCGCTTTGTTGGTGTTGATCGCCAAATGCGAGGTTGCCGCCGAGGCGATGCTTGCGCTCGGCAAACGAGTACTCAAAACAATTTCGGGGCGTTCAACAATGATATGGGCCAGGAGTTTGGCCACGTCGGCCGCCGAGCCGTAAGCGCCGGCTTGGCCGGGAGCTACATCAAGACCGGTTGGATTGGCAAAGCTCATAGTTGCCAAGCCGAGGCGGCCGGCGGTTAAATTCATCGCCGAGACAAAAGATTCGCCGGTAGTCTCCTCGCTGGCCAGAGCCAGCGCCCGAGCGCCGTCATTGGACGAGGTAATCAAAGTAAAATCAAGCAGATTTTTTAAACTCCAGCGCTCGCCCGGCAAAAAACCGCTGTCCCCCAGCTCGGCAATCGCCGCCGGAGTAACCGCTATTGGACTATCCCCGGCCAATTGGTGGCTCGCGACCAGCGCCGTCATTATTTTGGTAATCGAGGCTAAAGGGAACGGCGTCTGGGCATTAAGCTCGTAAATCATTTGCCCGGTCTCCAAGTCGTAAACAGCGGCGGCGCGGGCCTCAAGATAAACTGAGTCAAAAGGATTGGGGGCGACAATAGGCGGCGTTTCGGGTGCCTGGCGCTCCGCCCGATAACCGGCCAAATATAAGAGGATCAAACCAAAGAGCGCCAGGACTATGCCCCCGATCAAAATTAAGCGGAGCTGATTGGCAGAAAAGGACGGCAACTTCATGAATTAGGTTCCGGGGCGGCTAAATTATTTTTAATCTCTTGATATTGCGGCAAGTCCTCCAATTTGGCGAGGCCCAAATGATGCAAGGTGTCGAAGGTCGGTTGATATAAAAAAGTGCGGGCATCTTGAGGGTTAGGGATGCGCTCGACCAAACCGCGGACCAAGAGGTGGCGCAAGGTAAAACTGGAGTTAACGCCGCGGATATAGTCGATATCGGGCCGAGAAATCGGACCTTTGTATAAAACGATGGTCAGGGTCTCGAGGCCGGCCTTGCCTAAGTCTCGACTCAATTCCTCCTTGGCCAGGGCGCTAATAAGCTCGCTGGCCCCGGGAGCGGTGGCCAGCTGTACCTCCTCCCCCTTGCGAGTTAAGACGAGGCCACGGCCCGCCAAGGCCTCGTCTAAAGCTTTTAGAGCATCGTCAACGGCCTGAGACGTAGTGTTGGTGGCCTGGGCCAGCTCCTTTATGCTCCAGGGCTCGGCGCGCCAAAATAAAAGGGCCTCGATTAAAGCGGTAAGCGGCATATGGACAGTATAGCAAAATTGTTTTAAAGATCGTAGCGAGGCACGCCGGCTGCTCTCGGCTCAAGCTCGATCTCGGCAAAGTTGAGTTCCTGGCGCACGTCCACGACCCCTTGTTTGACCAACTCAAGCATTCCTAAAAAACTTACAATAATGTTGACCCGGTCTCCTTTGGTGGCGGCATAATCGCTGAATTTTAATTTTAGCGCTTGGCTGACGCGCTCGGTTAAATCGGCAATCGCCTCTTCCAAACTGATAATTTTTTTAACCACCACTTGCGGCAGGGACTCGGGCTTGGGCAAAGCGGCAATGAGACTCTTAGCGGTAGCGAGCAAATTGGCAACGCTGAGCTCGCGACTGGGGGCAAAAATCACTTCGCGGGCGGGGGCAATTTGTTGAGTATAAGCCGAGGTGGCGCCAAAGCGCTCTTTAATGCCGGCCGAGAGCTGGCGCATTTGCTCGTAAAGTTTTAGGCGGCGCTCCAAGTCGGCGATGTCGCCCTTTTCCTCCTCCGAGAGCGACAAGGTAGGCAGGAGCGAGAGCGATTTAATAAACATTAATGTCGAGGCGACTAAAATAAAATTAGCCATATCGCCCATTGGGATTTTAGTATCTGATTTTAAATGCGCGACGTAATCGTCGGCCACTTGGGCCAGCGACACCTGACTAATATGCAATTTTTTCTTCTCCACTAAATCAAGCAGGAGCTCCAGCGGCCCCTCAAACTCCCCCGCTTTAACCTTAAACTCATTTGGCATCAGTTAATTTAATATTAAGCTCTTTTAATTGAGTTTCGGAGATTGGGGCGGGAGAATCCATCATCAAGTCTTTGCCCTCGCCGGTTTTGGCAAACGGGATCACCTCGCGGATATTAGGCTCGTTTAAGAGGAGAGCGACAAAGCGATCCAAGCCCCAGGCAATGCCACCATGAGGCGGCGTGCCAAACGTAAACGCCTTAAGCATATGGCCAAAGCTTGACTCCATTTGCTCGGGCGTAAAGCCGATAATCTCTAACACCGCTTTAAGGAGCTCCGGGTTATGATTGCGGATACTGCCGCCGCCGATCTCAAAGCCGTTTAAGGCTACGTCGTATTGAGTGGTAATAATTTTATCGATATTTTCTTTATTTTTTAACCACTCCTCGTGCTCGGGTAAAGCGCGGGAGAAGGGGTTGTGGGTAAAGGTCCAACTGCCTTGATCAGTCTTTTCAAAAAATGGGAAGTCGATGATCCAACAAAAGGCCAGTAAGTTAGGATCATTTTTATCCTCTCGTAAGTCGGGCCTGTCGGTACCATACTGCTCCATCGCCTCTTGGTAAGTAAGGCGAGGGAATGGGATAGTTTGGATCTTTTTCTCCGGCGCTAAAGTTTTAACTACGGAAATTAAGAGTTCTTCATTGATGCGCATCACATCCTCGCGGTCGACAAATGAGAGTTCCATATCGAGCTGAGTAAACTCCGGCTGGCGATCGCCCCGCGTATCCTCATCGCGGAAACAGCGCGCAATTTGGAAGTACTTCTCTACTCCACCCACCATCAAAAGTTGCTTATATTGCTGTGGCGCTTGAGGTAAAGCGTAAAAATTGCCGGGGTAAAGACGAGCCGGTACCACATAGTCGCGGGCGCCCTCGGGCGTTGATTTGGTTAAAATCGGTGTCTCTACCTCAATAAAGCCGCGATTATTAAGCTCGTCGCGCAAATGTTTGATTACTTGGTGACGGAAGCGGATATTTTTTTGCATCCGCTCCGACCGTAAATCCAAATAGCGATATTTAAGTCGTACCTCCTCATTAATCCCAAAAGTATTGTCATTAAGCTCAAACGGTGGGGTCTCCGCTTTGTTTAAAACTTCTATATTAGTAATCTCTAATTCAATATCGCCGTTTAAAACGTCGGCTTTAACGTTTTTCTCCGGTCGAGCATTGACTTTGCCGGTGATGGCCAGCACCCACTCGGAGCGCACCTCCTTGGCTGTCTCCATTGCCGGACTACCAGGTAATACCACCCCCTGCACCTTACCGCTCATATCGCGGAAGTCAAAAAAGACCATCTTACCCTGATCGCGCCTAATATCCACCCAAGCCTTAATCAAAACCTCCCCGCCGGTTTTACCCTTTAAATCTTTAATATACGTCCGCTGCATAGTCTTTTATTTATAACACAATCTGCTGGTAATAAAAATAGGGCCCGTCAGCAAGTTTGCTGCGGGCCCGTGTCGTGGGAGACGACCAGTTAATTGGTCCTCTCAGGAGTACCACCTGTTTGGTCGTCTAAACAGGCGTCTTTTCCTAAGAGTCCAGCGCGTCCCTAGCGCCATCGGGGGCGGCATCCGGCCACCATCGGGGGTCCTTCGACGCGAGAGCCAGGTAAGGACCCATAACCTCGGCTACTCCCCAGTATAGCAGGTCCCCAAAATTTGTCAAGTACCTGAAATATTATACATAACTTTAATATCTTTCTATACCACCGACTTGGCCATTGTCTAGGCGCGCAGACTCCCTAGTCCTAAGATCATAGGGGCCATTCGGCGCCGTTACATTAATGTAACAAGTCTAGATTATTTGGTAAATTATCCATTAACTCACGATCGTGGGTTAACAGCTAATCCTAATACAACTAATACAATTTAAATTTAAGTTTTAATTCTGACTCATTGGTTGGATGACGCAATTCGGCATATCTGACATAAGGTCTCAGGTCAAAAATTTCGACAATAAATTCTACCTCTTTGCTGCAGGGATAAGGGTAAATAAAAGCCGACTTTTGCCATTCGTAAAATCCCAGCTCCTTTAATTTTTCTCGCAAAGCATCGCGCCCCTTGCGTTTCTTCTCTGGGATATCAAACAGGACTAAATGCCAGCAACTATTCCAGGTGTTAGGTTTTTTAATTTGTATTGTATCTAATGAGTAAAGTAAGGCATGTTCCCTGCCTTTTTCTGTTAAAATTACTTCTATATTCCCGTCAGTTTTTTCTTGATAATTTATTAGGTTTTTATTGTAAAAATCTTTGATATTTTTTATCAATTCGTATTTATTTATACTAGATAATTCTTTGGGAATTTGTTTTAAAATAAATCTTTGCTGCCTAAAATTATGGCTACTCAGTCCTAATGCTATTCCAGCTTCAAGTATGAGTAATATCTTTTTCTTGGTCTTACTTCTTATTTTTCTCATAGCTATATTTTAGCAGTTAATCTACGATCGTGGAATAACGACTAATTTATATTGAAGAAAAAGCCGTCTCCTCTAGAAAGGGACGGCAACCGTGATTGCGTCACATAGGTATGAACGCTTATTTGTAATGTATCACGTTAATTCTACTGATGTAAGCCGATTTGGAGCTCGTAGAGTCGGCGGTAAACGCCGTTAGGGAGGTTAATAAGCTCGTCGTGCTTACCCTGCTCCACAATGGTGCCGTCTTTAAAGACCAAGATCTTATCGGCCCGGCGTACGGTGGAGAGCCGGTGAGCGATGATAAAGGTGGTGCGACCCTGCATCAGCTCCTCAAGCGACTTGGTAATAAAGCTCTCCGACTCGGCATCGAGCGCCGAGGTCGGCTCGTCTAAAATTAAAATCTTAGGATCGCGTAAAATAGCACGGGCAATGGCGACACGCTGTTTTTGACCCACGGAGAGTTTAACTCCCCGCTCGCCCACAATCTGCTTCCATTTTTTAGGAAACTTCTCAATAAACTCGAGCGCATGCGCCTTCCGCGCCGCCTCCTCCACCTGCTTGTCGGTAGTGCCAAAGCTGCCGTATTGGATGTTCTTTTTGATCGTGTCGTTAAATAGCACCACCTCCTGCGGCACCACCGCAATCTGGGAGCGCAAAGACTTAAGATTGTATTTTTTAATATCAATATTATCAATCAAAATCTTCCCCACTTTGGCCGAATGATAGTTTGACAGTAAATCAACCAAAGTGGTCTTACCTTCCCCGGATTTGCCTACCAGGGCCACCACTTCGCCCGGTTTGACCTCAAAATTAATATCCTTGAGCACGGGTTTGCTTTTTTCGTAATAATAATCGACGTTTTTAAAATTAACAGCGCCATTTACGACTTTGGTTATCGAGTCTTTATTTTCGTATGACTCCATCGGCAAAGACAGTATTTTTTCTGATTCGATGGCAAAAATAATACCATTTTGAAAATCCTGCCATTGTCGGCCCAGCGTGACAAAAGGACCAAAAAACATAGCGGCATAAGCATTAAAAGCAACCAACTCGCCAATCGTCATTAAACCTTTTTGAATATAAATAATTGAGAAAAAGAAAATAGTAAACTGGGTTATCAAAATTATTACTCTCTGGTAAAAACCTAAATTATTCCAAATTGCCATCAGTTTTAGGTCAACGTTAAAAGCCTTACCAAAAAAGCTTTTGTATATTTTTTTCTTCTCATAATCCTCCGTCGAGGCGTGTTTTACGGTAGTTATATTATTGAGGGCGTCCCAGGCGTCTCCCCAGGCCTTACTCCAGGTCTCGTATATTTCCCTCTGCAATTTGCCGCTTTTAGGTACGACTTTAAATAAAATCGCTAAGTATAAACATAGGCCAATGAGTAGGATTCCTAAAAGCTTAATATTTATAGTGGCCAACAAGATTACGGCGATTATTATAGTTAAAAGCTGGGGCAGTATATCTATAACCACCTTACCGATATTATAAAAAGATTGGGCTGTTTTTTGGATTTTACTACCGACCTGACCCGATTTAGTTTTTTTATGGAATGACAATGGTAACAGCAGTATGTAACTCATCCCCAAAGAGACGTATTCGGAATAAATAATAGCCGATAAGCGGTCGGCTTCATATCCATTTTTCCAATCAATTAAATAAGCAAAAATCTGAATCAAAACCCACAAACCTAGTAGCACAAAATAAGAGGCCAAAGTTAAATTGATAAAATTAACGGTAGTTGGGGAGATTATATTATCAACTAATTTACCGGTAATGTATGGTATAAGACCATTAGTTAATGCCGAAGCGCAACTTAAAGCCCACACCAATATCAATTGGTTTTTGTAAGGAGCTAAATAACGACTTAGGATCTTTATCCCAAGTTGGATGTCATTTAATTTAATTTTAGCCATTTAGTTTGATTAGAGATCCAAACCGACTTTTTGTTTTACCTCGTTTAACTTTATTGTAGCAGACTCGCGCGCCCGGTTACTACCCTCCTCTAACATTTTAATAACTTCGCCCGGATTTTTAGCCAACTCCTCTCGCCTCTCGCGCAGCGGTTTAATAAACGCTTTAACGTCTTCGATCAGCGCCTCTTTAAGCTCTTTATATTTACCTTTTTTCTCCCCATACAAATTGGTTAACTCACTCTCTGACTTAAACAGTTTATGGATTTGATACACATTCTCCGGGCGCTCGCCGCTCGAGTCGGTCACTATCGCCATTACTAATTTGGCTATTTCTTCATCACTGGCAAAAAGCGGGATAGTGTTGTTATAGCTCTTGCTCATCTTCTGCCCGTCAATACCCGGCACGGTCTCAACGTCGCTTAAAATGAGCGGCTCGGGCAGTTTAAACGTTTCGCCATAAGTGCGATTAAACTTCTCGGCGATGTCGCGAGCGTACTCCACATGCTGTTTTTGATCGCGGCCTACCGGCACCACATCGGTGTTGTAGAGTAAAATATCCGCCGCCATCAGCACCGGGTAAGTAAAAGTACCGGCGTCGAGCTCCTTACCTTTAGCCTCGGCATCTTTGTAGGCGTGGGCGCGCTGGAGATAAGGGATGGTAACGAGCGTATTAAAAATCCAGGCCAGCTCCGCGTGAGCCGACACCTCAGACTGCTTAAAAATGGTGACTTTAGCCGGGTCGAGGCCGATGGCGAGGTAGTCAAGCGCTAAGTCTAAAGTATTTTGCTTAAGCTCGGAGGCGTTGTGTAAGGTGGTGAGAGCGTGCAAGTCGGCGATCATCACGTAAGCACTATTTTGCTTAGCGAGATCCACAAACTGGCGCATGGCGCCAAAATAATTGCCAATATGCGGCCGCCCCGTCGGCTTAACCCCGCTTAACATAATCTTCTCGGACATACCGACTATTATATACGATTTAGCTTTTTAAGGCGATTCTGGGTTTGTTTTAAGGTTGGGACGTTATACTTTTTGCGCTCAGTATCGGTAGTTTTTGGGTTTACGGGTAAAAGCTCCCAGGGACTACTTTGATCTTTTTTGCGATACTGCGTGCCAAACTTTTGCGGTTTGCCTTGATTAGTCAATAATCTATCGGTGACAGCCGCAAATAACCATTTAGCTTTTTCGTATTTTTTATCGATGCTCTTTTGGGCCAGCTTTAAAGCAATTTTATAGTTTTTAAGAGTCGACTTTGGTGCCTTGAGACCATCTCCATAACCTGGGGTATGATGATAAATCATCGCCGCTTTATAAAAATCCGCCCCGGTTTTAATTAATTTTTTCTTAAGCAATAATTCAACCTCTTTTCGTCTCTTTTTATCTCTGTCAGATACTTTTTGTAGTATTTTTAAATCAACACCAATAGTTGGATCTTTCCGATCATCCTGGTCGTCTTTAAAAATTTGTGAGACTGGCCTCATTATTACCCCCTCCTTTTAAACTCGATAAAGAAGGTGGAGCCGTGGCCTTTGCCGTCGGACTCGGCCCAAATACGGCCCCTGTGAGCCTCTACGATCTGTTTGGCGACGTATAGGCCCAGGCCGGTACCTGAGATATTGGTCTTGCCGGCGTCGTCGGCCCGAATAAACTTTTCAAACAACTTAGGTAATGTTTCTTTGGGTATACCCACCCCACTGTCTTTAACCGCTAGTAGTATGGTACCGTTTTGTCCAGTCAGAGTGATATCGATAGATCCCTCGGGAGTGTATTTGATGGCGTTATCGATAATATTACCTATCACTTGGCTAATTTTGCCCGCATCGGCATAAACGGTGTGGTTGCCCTTATCGGCTTTAAAACTGACACCAAGTCCCTTGTCCTCGATATTTGGCCGGAGCTCCTCAATAATTTTTTTAGTCATGTCCTTAACGTTGATCTCGCTCATCTCATACTTCATCGTGCCGAGCTCGATACGAGTAACGTTAAGAAAGTCCTCGATAATGTTGACGAGGCGCTGACTAGACTGGAAGATCTTGTCCACAGCGTCCTTAGTCTTACCGTTGATCTCGCCAAACGAGCCCTCCAAAATCATTGAGGAGTAGCCCTTGATCGCCGTCAGCGGCGAGCGGAGCTGGTGTGAGGCGATGGAGACAAACTCCGTTTTCTGCTTATCGAGCTCCTGTAGCTTCTCATTAGCGACTAAGAGTTGGTCGCGTGAGGTGGCCAACTCCCCCGCCAGCTCCTGAATATACTCCCGCGCCTCCACCTCCTTACGGACAGAACGGATGAGGAAATAACCAAATACCACTGACAAAATAAAGGTAACCCCCGCAATAATCAAAGAGGTGGTACTTTGCACCACGAAGAGCAATGACCCAACCAGCCCAGCCAAAGTAATAACCAACACATTCGCTCCAATAAGTTTAATGTTAAAAGCCTTAAATTGGACAATCAGATATGCCAAAAAGGCCATAAATATAGCCATCCCAAAGAGGCCATAGTTACCTAACATATAATCCCCAGTTACGCCTATATTTACTAGATAACTGTCTAAAAATGTAGCTGTAAAAAAGATAGTGATAAATAACTCTAAACCAACAGTCATTAAAATAATCTGTTTTTTAAGGACATTTTCTTTTGTTTTTCTGTAACCTATGAATGCTGATATAGCAACCCAAACAAAAGCGAGTGCCCCAAAAAGTAGAAAATAGTTAGTGTAAATTACTTCTTCTATGGAAATACAATCAATCACCAAAAAACCACTTAAGTTATAATTTGTAGGAATCAAAAAAACAATTGGAGCAATTAATATAGAAAAAACAGAAAGTACTGCAAACGAAATGTCTCTCTTATTTATAAAAACATAAGCAAAATATATACAAAATAGATAAACCAGAGCTGTTAATACACCAAAAAGTGACCAGAAAAACATATAATATGTGCTGTTGTAGCTGGTCCAGGTTATCAGGTCTATGACCACCCAAAGGCTAAAAAAAACAGATAAGCTAAATAACACCTTACCAGTTATTGGAGGACGGCTGTTTCTTAGAACCAAAATTCCCACTAAAAGTGAAATAATGATTGTTGTAAAGTGAGAGTAATAAACCAGAGACAACGGGGCGTCGTTTACTACAAAGTCATAACAAGCCTCTAAATTTGTAACTAGATTAAAACTCATATACTTATTTTAATATATTCCGGGTAACACCACCAGTATTTCTCCGCTATGGATCCAGGAATTGATTTTAAGGGTATAATTGGCACCACTAAAGGCTTTACACCAAAATACTCGGTGACAAATTGAAATGCTGGCGCAGCGACTTCCTTGGTAAATCCCTCCTCGTATCCATTGTCAAAAAATGTTTCAAAAAGAACGCCGTGGCAAATAGACAAAGCAAAAACAAAAATATAATATTCTTTCGCTTTTGTTCCCTTATTTTTATACCACTTAGACCCATCAAAGACCTTAGCTTCCGGAAAATGCTTAAAAAATAGTCGATGATGAAAGTCAACAAAATTCTCCCCCCAGAGGGTGCTTATCTCTTTAAAAGGTTTTTTCTCTTCTTTGCCTGACAGGTCAATGACCTTTTTGTGGGTGGTAATCATCTCATTGTTAGAATTTAGGCCATGGTAAAAAGTCATTCTAGCAAGCGATGACTTATCAATATTTCTCGTAACAAAGATGTCTTCTAAGTATTCAAAATGGAGCGGATCCAGGCCCATCTCTTTAGCTGCGTCACGGAAGGAGAGGGTAGACAGATTTGGTGTAGCCACATCCTCAATTGAAATAGCATGTGGTTTATCAAAAAAGTAATTAGGTAAAAATTCACGGCCAATAAATGCAATCGCTTTTTGTTTTAACCCATCATTTTCCCACCGCTTTTTTAATTCAATGATAGCCTCTTCTTTTGAGGTGTAAATATCCTCTAAACCAATTGTAGCTATCTCTCTGAAAAAGTTAATTTTATTTAACTCCTCTACAATAAAATCTTGTAAATGGCCATTTTCGGCATGATGTTTAAGTTTACTTTTTTGGACTGTTAGTACGTTGCCTAGACTTTGTCGACAGCGATCAGATCCACATTGACAATGATCCATGGTGTTAAAAGTATAATTAGACGGCGGTACCGTGAGCGAATAGTCATAGGTTATCTCCTCTCCTTTTTTTATATTTTTTATCGCCATCAAAGTGCTCCGTCCATAGAGTGTCGCATTTGGTGAGCAACTATGATTAAACGATAAAGAAATTTGATCTAAAATTAAATAATTATCCATCCCTATTTGGAGCGGGTTGTCATTACTCAAAAGTCCATCCGCGATCATTTTGTCGCAAATATATTCAGAGATTTCTTTACCATCTAAAACCCATATTACTTCCCCTTTTTTTATATCTCTTTTAGCGTAAACCCCGTTACCATACTTTTTAGTATCGCGGATTTCGAATTTATTCTGTGGCTTGATTTTTTGAGCAAATATTCTTAATTTAGTTACCAGATTTGCCATAGTTTGAAGACAATTCAACCATTTTATTACTGTAATAACATATTAACACAAAAAGGGCGATCACGAATGTTTGTACAAACGTAACCGCCCTTAGTCTTTAACTAATCGGGAGAGCTTTGAGAGCTATCCCGACCCCAACCGATATCAGCCCTGCAAATGGCGCCCAGGCCATATTGCATATAATGTGACTGATCAGGTATAGGCCAAGGATCCGTGGCTTACGCAGATCCGCTTCCTTATGATACAGAAAGTTGATTGCGTAAAAAGAATCCTTCCAGACCGAGAGGTATAAGTACCCTATCGGATTGGCCAAGGAGAACCGCCCAACCTTTACGCGAAGTAGGGCCCTAACAAGTCCCAATGACTTGATAAGTGGCCGACGCAACCAAGGGAGCCTCTTTAGGGCTCGACAATAGCGCAATGGCCACAAGTGAGAACCATTGTCCCGTAAGAGGGTAAACCAAGACATGAAGGTCCAGTCCCCCTCTGTGGCATTATTAGTGATAACGTAGATTGTGTTACTAAACAATGTAACCACAATCATCACTAATGTGCCGTTTACCAGACCAAAAATCGTGATCATGGCCGGATACAACAAGTAGTTGACCCAGCGATCAATGGCCTGCCACATAAAGAAGCCGGCCACCTCCTGACTTGAGACCGCACTCTTGTGTGACCTTTTCTCTTGTCGCCAGGCTCCTAAACCAAAGAGAACAAGCGACACAAGCAGAAAAACCACTATTACAGTATTCACGGGCTACCCCCCTTGTTGTTAGTTGTCAAATACCCAAAGTTCACTCTGTCTATAATTATACACCCATCGTTGTCATTTGTCAATATACAGTATTAGCGAGAGCAAGTCTCACCTTCTGGGGTGTCCTTTGGCGAGCAAAAAGTGATTTCGCACTTAAGTTCTTCTGCTTCACAGACCAAAGCTCGACATGATTCATCTTGTGCCGGGTCACAGAGTGGAATATTAGCGGCATTACGACTGATTATCTTGTAATAACTGATAGTTCCATCCTCCTCTGTCCTAACAAAACAATTTTCAATTTCTGGGTTACATTCAATCTCGGTAATTACTTGATAGTCCTTTAAAATCATATAACGGTAGAAAGTTACGCCAACGGAGACCAGTATCAATATACCCATTACGTAAAGTAAAATTGTAGACTTTTTATCCATTAGATTAATTATAAACCATCTTTTATATAAGAAGCAAACCCAGATTATCCCCCTAAAAGTCAAGTGGCTTGTACATTAAAATTAGTTATTTTATAAAAACCAAATCACCCCTGGTAGCATTGATGCCGCCAGGGGTGTACTTTAACTTTTGTATGTTTTCCACCAAGTTATTGCCATACTGCTAATCCCAGCGCCAGTCACGAAGCCGACGATTCGGCTCCACTCAAATAGAGACGATCTTGGTATCGGCTCTTGGGTGATAGTTACCACAAGTGCCAATACAACCAGGATTACAAATCCAAATACAAGGGTGGAAACAGCCCAACTGATAAACCAGGATATGAACCAATCCTTAAAATCATCCCAATCCCAATTTTCTAACATTTCTTTCAGCATTACTCATCTCCTCGGCCCAAAGGCCCCAAGTTAAGGTTTCTTTAGATCACAAGGTACTTCCCTACTTCTACCCCTTATTATAGCATACACTCCCCCTAAAAGTCAAGGACTTATTTTTTACACACAAATTTGTGGATATGCCAAAATTTTAGAGGACCGGCCATGGTTGGTCCGTAACCCAGCTCGGTAGATTGAAATTGGATTTCAAGGGGTAGTTTATTTAATAAATCTAAAATCTCGTTATATTCAATAAAAGCAATGTTAGGCTTAACCCCATTCCATTCGTCTTTAGGTCCAAATAAACTAAAAGCTAATACCCCACCATCTTTTAGACCAGCGACTGCTTTTTTAAGTGTCTCAAAAATGGTTTTGGAGTCGCCAATAAAAGGCAACGAATTGCTAGCCAATATCAAATCAAAATAATTTTCTTTGATTAGAAAAGTTTCTATATTTGTCTCAATGGCGGTTATATTTGGGATATTTTGTAAAGATTTTACTGCTCCTGCTTCACGATCTACCGCTTCAACTTCCCAACCTTTGGCGACTAATTCGCGAACATCTTTACCACTACCACTACCAAGATCGAGTGCTTTTCCGGCTTCTAATTGATTGATCTCTTCAACTTTTTTAAGTAAAAAACTCATAATTTTTTATAATACCATATTTAAAAAATTTAGAGGGGGATGTAGTCGGTTTATTTACATACATTCCCCCTCTAGTTTGATTGAAATCGGAAGTTTACCGACAGCACGGATCATCCTGGCAGTTAGTGGAACCACTGCAATTACAGGCACCGAGCTGGCCTTGGGTATACTGCCAATTTTGTGACAAGATCGACCCAAACAAGCGACGGGCAACTTCGAGAGTGTGTGGTGCACGTTTACGTCCACCCTCTTTGGACTTCATTGCCTTGGTGCGAGGGTGGTGGTGTAAAAACTCACCGAAATACTCGTCGCAGAACTCGGCATAGTCTCTCGTGAATAGAATGAACATATGCCAGCATTCGTCGATTTGAGGTGGTGGGGCAAAAATCCCCTCCTCGGTGGAGCATAAGAACAAGAAACGCTTTGTGTCCATGAATAGGTCTTTGGCCTCTAGTTTTAGAGTATCATGAATATCTAGAAGTAGCAAATATTATATTGTATATTTAAATCTCCAACCCTAGTTCTTGACTAAAAAACGAGATAATTAAAGCCTGTCCCTCGATAATTTTAGAAATCGGTTTGCCAGGTCCGTGGCCGGCCTGTGACTCGGTAAACAGTAGCACCTTATTGTCGTCGGATACTTCTTGGAGTAGTGCGGTCATCTTGCGCGCATGCAGTGAGTGAACCCGAGTGTCTTTATCGGCCGTAGTAAAGAGATAAGAAGGGTAATTAACATTGTTTTTGATGTTGTGATATGGACTCCATTTTAATATATTTCTCAAATCCTCCTCTGTTTCGGGATTGCCATATTCATGGATCCAGCGTATAGCAATACCAAACTTAAGAAAACGCACCATGTCCGTTAACGGCACTTTTGCGCACACCGCTTTAAATAAATCAGGCCTTTGGGCGGAAACAGCTGATACCAGCAATCCACCGTTACTGCCACCAAGGATACCTAGCTTTTCTTTGGAAGTATAGCCTTTGGTAATTAAATACTCCGCTACGGATATGAAGTCGTCGAAGGAGTTTTGTTTCTTGTCTTTAATACCTTGTTGATGCCAATCGCGGCCAAATTCTCCACCGCCTCTGATATTAGCTATTACAAATAACCCGCCTCGCGACACCCAAGGGATCCAGGATTTCAAAAAGCTGGGCATTTCATTTGAACCAAATCCGCCGTAAGCGTATAAAATAGTTGGCTGTGGTTTAGACAAATCAATCTGCTTGTGATGAAAGATAAAAGATGGTACTTTCGTGCCATCTTTAGACTCGCACCACTCTTGCCTGATAACGTAGTCGTCAGAATTAATTGGATTACCGACTTCGCGATAAAGTTGCTTGGCTCCGTTGTTTAAATAAAAGATTTTTTTTGGAAAAGTAAAAGAAGTAATAGATAAGAAAAAATCTTTTTCGACTCGATTAGTGCCAAATCCAACGATGGTGGAAAATGGCGGTAACTCTATTTGCCAACCATCAACTGGCTGACCGGTGTGGTCTACAATCTTGAGTTGCGAACAGGCATTAACTATATACTCTAACAAGATTAAATCTTTGGTGGTTGATATGCCGATTAGAGGATATTTATCTTCTGGCACTAGTTCTGGCCACTTGTCTATCGGAGTAAGTAGTTTATCTAAGCTGATAGATAGGAGGCGAAAATTATTAGCCTGATAATCAGTGTAAATCAAGGCAAGATTAGCAACAAAAGATATTTTAAATTGGGCTTTTTTACCCACTACCAATTCTGTTGTTTGTTTTGTTTGCGTGTCATATATAAAGATGTCATTTTCGGTCCATTTTTGAGCAACCTCGATCGCTAAATAACGACCATCGACAGAAAGAGTCAGGTCAAGCATATCGTCTTTTGGTCTATTGGCTCCAAAAATCAACTGATCATTGTCGGGGTTTTTCCCAATGATATGCAAAAAAACTTTTTCATGTAGATGCTCCTCACCTTCAGGCACCTCACCTGGTTTAGGATTTTTTGTGTAAAAAAAGCCGGTATCGTCCGGCAGCCAAGTTACAGACGAGTAGCGACAGCGTTCTATTTTATCGGCACTATCTGTATTTTTTTCAACATCACGAATGAGTAGGGTCGACATTTCATCACCATCAACCGAGAGGCCGTAAGCGACATATTTGGCACTCCTTGATGGAAACCAATAACTTATGGTGGTAGTTTTACTAATCTCATTGGGGTCAATTAGTTTTACCGCCTCACCATCTAAATCTCGTTTAAAATAAAGGGTAAATTGATCTTCACCAGGCTTACGCTCTTTATAAAAATAAAATCCATTAGTCGGAAACGGGGTTGAAAAATCGACCGTTTTATAATTTTTAATCAACTCTTCGGAGATTGTTAAAAAATCTTTGGTTCTTAAAAAAGAATCCGTGTAATCATTTTGTTGTCTAATCCAATTTTTAACTTCTTGGGAATTATTATCTTCCAACCAACGATAAGGATCTGGTATCTTGTGACCAAAAATATCTTCAATTAGGTCCTCCTTTTTTGTTTTCGGTTTATCCATAAGGTCACTCAATTATAACAAAAATGGAAGGTTACCGTTGTTGACACTCTCGCCTTTAGGTATAAGCTTAAATTAGAGACGTAAGGCTGGCCTTTGTTAGACCTCCCTCTCGCTTATAAGTCGAAAAAGGAGGCAAAATATGTTTATTAAGCTGTTTGGTACGCGCGGTAGCTTGCCGATCGCAAGCCCCAATGCCGTCAAATATGGCGGCAACACTACCTCTTTGAGAATTGAGTCAGTATGCCTGCCGGAAGGTCTGGTTTTAGCCGTCGACGCTGGATCTGGTTTTAGGCCACTAGCTAGCGAGGCTATGTCCCAAGGTATGAAGGAGTTAGTCCTTCTGCATACCCACTGGCATCATGACCATACTCAAGGAGCGTTGATTGCGCCGCCGTTTTACATCCGTAGCTTACCGATCCGACTTTACGGTCCGGTGGAGCGAGGGATGGGTCCGCGCGAGGTTTACGACGCTATAATGCGTAAGCCTTTGCACCCGGTGGATTTTGCGGAAATTGCCGACCACATCAACTGCCACAATATCGAGCACCCTTCAACAAAGGTGTTCGTCTCTCACTCCAAGGGTGGGATCAAGTTGATGAATATGGAGCAGTTTCGGCGCTTAGTGTCTAAGGGCGAGCAAATCCCCTTTGACAAGCGGGACAGATACCCTCTCGACGAGTGTTTGGTAATCCGGATGCGCTACACTGATCATCCGGAGCGCACCATCACTTACCGCTTTGAGGAATATCCCACCGGTAAGACCTTTGTCTTTTTAACCGACGAGGAGTGTCGAGCGGCCCTGCCGCAAGAGCTAAAAACCTTTTTGTCGGGAGTGGATCTCTTAATCCAAGACGTCCAGTACAGCGACTTGATGTACAAAACCCGTACCGCCGGTTTTGGTCACGGCACGCCAAGTTATGCTGTCGAGGTCGCTAACAGTTGCGGTATCAAACGAGTTGGTTTTACTCATCATGATCCCGGATCAAGCGACAGTGATGTCGAGAATCTGGTTCAAGATGCTCAGAACTTACTCGACGGTAATGCTGGCCAGGTTGAGATATTTGCCTGTGCCGACTACCAGGTTATTGAGTTGTAAAGTTGAGTAGTATCCTACGCGCATAGCGAGACAAGAGAGGTTACAAGGTGCCAGCCTTACCTCTCTTTTTTATTTCCCCTCTTTTTCTGACTCCTTTTTCTTGCGCTCTTTTTCCTCCTGGATGACCCAGTATGGGAAGGTGAGCCAAAAGATGACGGTGTGGAGGGTTTCCATGATAATCAAGACGGTTTAGAGGCCCTCTCGTTTCAACTCCTCGATCAGTTTGCGCGCCGATTTGGAGAGTTTGGCGGGAGTGGTAAAAGTAACGCGCACCAGCAAGTCGCCGCGCTTACTACCCTTAGGTACACCTTTGCCGCGCACCCGGAGGAGCTCGCCATATTTAACGCCCTCCGGCACCACCAAGGTTAGCGGTCCGTCCAGCGTCTCAATTTTATGCTCCGCGCCGAGGAGAGCGTCGCTTAGCTTGATCGGCAAATCCATCAGGAGATCGCTGCCTTGCCGGCGCAGACTTTTATGCGGCTCAACGTGGACCTTGATATATAAATCGCCCGGCACGCCGCCGGCCGCGGCCTCGCCGCGCCCGGCAAGGCGAATCATCTCGCCCGGATTAATGCCCGGTGGCACCATCACCCGCACCTCCTCGCTCCGCTTAAGCACACCGCGGCCGTGGCAGGTAGCACAAGAGCGCTCCGGCACCTCGCCCTTGCCGTGACAGACGTTACACTCCACTACCGTGCTAAAGGTCCCAATAAAAGCATTGCGCGTCTCGCGGATCCGACCTTGGCCATTGCAGGTGGTGCACTTTTTAAACTTGGTACCGGGCTCGGCGCCGTCACCTTGGCAAGTCTCGCATTGAGCGATCTTGTTTATAAGCAGGGTACGCTCGGTGCCAAAAATCGAGTCGCGGAAGCTAAGCTCAATATCTACCGAGATATCCCGACCACGCTTCTGTCTGCCCCGTCCACCGCCGCCAGAAAAAATATCGCCAAACAAGTCGCCCAAATCAAATTGGAAGCCGCCATCAGCACCTTGTTGGAAGCCGGAAAAATCAAACCCGCCCCAACCCGAGGCTGGTCCACCTTGGGCGGAAAAGCCGTCCATGTTACCAAATCGGTCATACTGCGCGCGTTTGGCGTCGTCAGACAAAATTTGATAGGCCTCATTAACCTCCTTAAACTTGGCATCATTGCCGCCCGGTTTGTCGGGGTGATACTGGTGAGCCAATTTACGAAAGGCTTTTTTGATCTCGTCCTTGGAGGCCCCCTTCTCTACTCCCAAAATTTGATAATAATCTTTAGGCATTTAGTTTTTATTTTTCGATTTTTGACATCACTAAGCGCAACATTCCGATACCTTCTGGGCGATCGCTTAAATTAAAAGTGTCTAACATCCATTGTTTTAATTTTGGTCTAATCTCATGACTTTCTGCCTCATCTACCTCAATCTCACACTCCATAAAATAACGAGTTTCGTCAGGGAAAACAACAGTGTCTAATGAAATTACAGCTGGATAATCTAAAGCAGTGCCACTATAATCTACCCGCTCTTTGTTAAGTGAAAAGTGAGTTGGTTCGATACTCTTTAAACTAGTTAACTCCTCAACTGAGGATGGGAATTCCTTTTCCTCTCGGACCCGATTACCTTGAGCATCTAATTTCCAAATCTTGTCTGTTTTCTCATACTCGCTCTCGTTATAGACTCGGATGCGAGTAAAATTCCAACCCTTCTCATCAAACTGTTTGATGTTAAAAAAGTTATCATTAAGTCTAGACTCTTTTGTTAATGTAAAACCTTTGGTTTGAAGAACACTCAAAACCTGGTCAAACTCACTTTGAGTAAGCTCTAACTTTACCTCCGTTTCAATTTTTCTGTTTTCAATCATAAACAAGATTTATACTAGTCTTTTTGAGACAAAAGTCAATTCTGTCTCTTATACAACGGGGCTTAGTCTCGTTGTTGAAAAATAAGGTTATATTTGCCACTCTTCTCAAAGTCTCTATTTTCTACGATCGTAGAAAATAGAGACTATTGACTAATATTAATAGATATGATAGTATGGCAGATAGAGGGTCTGAATGAGTAGGACCTTAAAAATCAGTTGGTTTGGGGCCACCCCCAATCCGCCAATTGGCGGAGTCTGCCCCCGGCAGAGATCAACCATGAGCTACCCCCGCGGTAGTAGAAAGGTAAGGAAGAGGTGGAAATATTTATTCTGTTGGGGATTGTGTTTTTTGTGTTTATACTACCACCACATCTTAAATCCGAGAGGGAGAGGGGTAGAAAAAAGAGAAGTGAATCTATTCTTCACCTTGAGTCTCTACTCCGTTTGGCTTCACAACAACAATTACAGGATGCCCAAAAGACTCTGCTGGACGGTGACATTTATTATGTCTATGGACTTGGTGGGTTCATCTTGCCTCCTTATTTTTGGGAGGCAAATCCTAAGCTGATCGCTTCGGCTTTATTGGCCATTCAATATCCAATTCAAGATAAGGACTGTCGAGAGTTGGTCCGCGTCTTAGAAGAGAGATTTAAGAAAGACGCGACTAGGACAATGGCCATCTTGATCGAAATTTGTAGAAAAAATCGACGAGTGGCCGAATCTATGTTGAAGCACCTCCCACTAGACGTAGATTTTAGTTAAAACTAGACTTTACCCACCGTCGCGAGAAATCGCGGCGGTGTTTTCTTATTCTTTAGTCTCGGCGTCTCTGACGTCACCTTCGCCTCCATCTTGTTTAGGCTCCTCGCCGGCTGGTGGCGTTTGTTGAGACATGGCGGCACCGATCTTAGACATCGCTTGTGAGAGCTCGCTAACGGCCTTCATTATCGCCTCTTTATCGCCACTCTCTTTTACTTTTTTAACCTCCTCTATTTTAGAATTAACTTCAGTTTTAATCTCGGCGCTCACTTTATCGCCGGCATCAGTCAACGCCTTCTCGGCCGTATAAATCATTTGATCAGCGGTATTTTTAGCTTCAATCATTTCCTTTTTCTTTTTATCCTCCTCGGCGTGGAGCTCGGCATCCTTTTTCATCCTTTCGATATCCTCTTTGGAGAGCGAGGTTTGGGCCTCAATGCGCACCGACTGCTCTTTACCGCTCGTTTTATCTTTAGCCTTAACGTTTAAAATGCCGTTGGCATCGAGGTCAAAAGTCACCTCCACCTGCGGCATGCCGCGCGGCGCCGGTGGGATGCCGTCTAAAATAAAGCGGCCCAAGCTCTTGTTGTCGCTGGCCAGCTCGCGCTCGCCCTGGACAATGTGTATCTCCACCGAGGTCTGATTGTCCGCCGCGGTGGAAAAGACTTGTGAGCGCGAGGTCGGGATGGTGGTATTTTTCTCAATCACTTTGGTGGCCACGCCGCCTAAGGTCTCAATACCAAGCGAGAGCGGCGTCACGTCAAGCAAGAGCACATCTTTAACATCACCTTGGAAGATGCCTGCCTGTACCGCTGCGCCAAGCGCCACCACCTCATCGGGATTAATCGAGAGATTGGGCGCTTTGCCAAACAGCTTTTTAACTGCTTCTTGGATCGCCGGCATCCGGGTCTGGCCGCCGACTAAAATAATCTCGTCAATATCGCCGGTTTTGTAACCCGAGGCGTCGAGTGCCCGCTTAGTGATCTCAATTGAGCGCTCCACATACTCGGCGGCTAGTTCCTCCAGTTTGGCCCGCGTCATTTTTAAAAGCAGGTGGCGCGGCCCAGAGGCATCGGAGGTGATAAACGGGATATTGATTTCCGTCTCCATAACCGTCGAGAGCTCGTGCTTAGCTTTTTCGGCGGCCTCTTTAAGGCGCTGGAGAGCGAGCTCGTCTTTGCTCACGTCGATTCCCGACTCTTTTTTAAACTCGGCGGCAATCCAGGCGATAATTTTTTGATCGATATCCTCGCCGCCCATGTGTGAGTCGCCATCGGTGGACTTAACCTCCACACTTTGCTCGTCCTCACCACCGGCAATGTCGAGTACCGAGACGTCAAAGGTACCACCGCCAAAGTCGTAAACGACCACTTGCTCGTTTTTCTTTTTGTTTAGACCGTAAGCAAGCGCCGCCGCCGTTGGCTCGTTGATGATCCGGCGCACCTTAAAGCCGGCAATCTCCCCGGCATGCTTGGTGGCCTGGCGTTGCGAGTCGTCAAAGTAGGCCGGTACGGTAATCACTGCCTCTTCGATCTTCTCGCCCAATTTGGCCTCGGCATCATGTTTTAATTTACTCAAAATCATCGCCGAGATCTCCTCCGGACGGTAAAATTTGTCGCCCAACTTGACCTTAACTCCGCCATCATCGGCGCACTCAATGGCAAACGGTACTAGCCCCTTATCTTTTTGCACATTCGGGTCGTCAAACTTGTGGCCCATTAAGCGCTTGATGCCGTAAATGGTGTTAAGTGGGTTGGTAATCGCTTGGCGCTTGGCCAAAAGGCCCACCAAGCGCTCGCCGGTTTTGGATATCGCGGCAATTGAGGGCGTGGTGCGGACGCCCTCGCTGTTTTCAATAATCTTGGGCTCGCCGCCGGCCACATAAGCCATCGCCGAGTTGGTAGTACCTAAGTCAATGCCTAAAATTTTTGCCATATATTTTTGTTTTTTGATTAGCTGTTAAAGACTTTAACTTGGGTGGGGCGCAATATTTTGCCGTTGCGCCGATAACCTTTTTGAATCACTTGGGCAATTGTACCCTCCTGGCCTCCCGAGACCGTGCCAACCGAGTGGTCTCGCGCGGGATCAAAGAGCTCTCCAACCGCCGGTGCCTCGGGCTCCACTCCATACTCTTTAAAAATACTGAGGAGTTCGCGGTAAATGCCCTCAATGCCTTGGCGCCAATTAGGCGGTGCTTCGGCCCAGGCCTCCTTGGCGGCCATCGCGCTCTCAAAATGATCGGCTAAGATAAAAAACCGTCCCAAAACAAGCTCGAGCGAGCGGTCCAGGAGCGCTCGGCGCTCGTCGTCAAATTGACGCTTCTCGTTTATAAGATCGGCCTTGGCGCGTTGCCAGCCAGCCAAGTACTCCGCCCGTTCATTCTCACAAACCTTAAGCTTGGCACGCAGTTTTTTAATCGCTCCGGCCGGGGCCTCGAGTTCCTCATCCACCACAATATCATCTGATGGGTTTAAATCATCTTGGTCCATAGCGGTTCTTATTAAATAAGTTAGTTGTCGCCGCGCGAGCCGGTAGATTTAGTGGTAAAAGTGCCGGCCGCAAGCGAGAGATCTTTAATTAGCTGGTCTTGGCGGTAGTCAAACATGCCATCGCCGTCGTCGGTGTGAGCTTGAACGTAATAAGGCAAGTCGTCAACGGTGTTGCGGAGCAGAGGTATCGCCAGAGCAGGATAAGTGCCCGGACGGACAAAGACGGCGCCCAACACATTACCCGGCTCGCCCTCTCTGTCCTCGTACACTGCCAGCCACACCTGACCCGTAATGGCGACATCCCGAATCAAAACTTGATTACCCGGCGGCTGGTCTAGGACAGTAAAGTTTGCTAGTGCGCCGGCGGTGGTAGTGGTGGTGGTCGCGCTTAAATTATTTTTGATTTTATCGACCAAAGAGCCGCCAGGCCCGCCGGCGCCGAGACGGGCGCCGGCCGAGAGCCAGCCAACAATAAAGCCGACTATAAGAGAGACCGCAACTGCAACCGATAAGTACCACTTAAGGCTGGGGCGAGTTTGGCCGCTGGGCAATAATTCCATACCCCTAGCATACTCATTATACCAAGGCTGTCAATCTACTCCCCAATGTCAAGGCCTCGCCTTGGCATTAACGCTTGCTCCACTGAGGGGCCTTGCGGGCTTTTTTGAGACCGAATTTGCGGCGCTCTTTCATCCGAGAATCACGCGAGAGGTATTTAGCCGTTTTAAGCGGAGCGCGGAGTTCCGGCTTCCAAAGTGCCAGCGCGCGAGCCAAGCCCATGCGCACCGCCTCGGCTTGGGCGCTAATCCCGCCGCCGGTGACTTTAACCGAGATAACGACGGCGCCATCCATTTTGGTCAAATTGGCGGCGGCCAAAGCTTTTTCTTGCAAAGCCAAAGTTGGGAAATAGGTTTTAAGCGGCTTGTTGTTAATAACCAATTCGCCTTTGGTGCCGGGCGTAATGCGCACTCGCGCTATCGCGGTTTTACGTCGCCCCACACCCTCTACGTATTTTTTATCAGTCGCTTTAGTCATAAAATTTAGTCGGTGATAATCAAATGCTTAAGCCAGTCGCGGCGCAAGCGGTTAGCCGGCAGCATCCCGCGCACCGCCCGGCGGACGAGCTCGGCATAGCCCTTTTTAGCCACCACCTTAACTGGCGACTCCACTTTTAAGCCCCCAGGGTAACCGCTGTAGCGCTTGTAACGCTTGGTTGCCATTTTGGTGCCGGAGAGCTTGAGCTTAGAGACATTGGTGATCGTTACCGTGTTGCCGGAGGCCATATGGCGGGCAAATTGTGGTGAGCGCTTGCCGCGCAAAAGGAGCGCCGCCTCGGTAGCCAAGCGACCTAAACTTTTACCTGTTGCGTCAATGGTGTGATTGGTAGCCATAAATTTAAACAAATTCAATATAAGCCATCGGGCTCGCATCGCCTTGGCGCGCCGGCAATTTAATAATGCGGGTATAGCCGCCCGGCCGATCGGCTTGCCGTTTGGCAATAACGTCGATTAATTTTTTAGCCGCCCGCTCATTGCCGCCCAAGCGCGAGGTCAGGAGCTTATGAGCGCTTAAATTGCCGCGCTTGGCGAGAGTAACCATCTTTTCAACCAGCGGCCGAGTGGCTTTGGCCTTAGCCTCGGTGGTTTTTATTTTTTCCTCCAAAATAAGCGCCACCAGCAAAGAGCGCATCAAAGCGGTACGCGCTTTGCGCTCGCGGCCTAATTTTTTGATTTTGCGGTGGTGACGCATAAATGATTATTTTTTGAGCACAATACCGCGGAGCGCTAAAGCCTCCTTGATCTCCTCCAAGCCCTTTTGACCCAGACCATCAACCTCGAGTAAATCATCTTCCTTCTTGCGCATCAAGCCGCCAATGGTGCGGATCGAGGCGCCGGTCAACGCCTTCATGGTGCGGACAGAGAGGTCCAAATCCTCGATCCGGACTTTGGCTAAATCGCTGTCGGCGCCTCCTTCGGCCCCGGCGAGAGCGGCATCATCAAGAGTGGTCTCTGACTCCTTAAAGCCGACAATGGCCTGGAGTTGGCTGATCATAATCTCGATGGAGCGAGTTAAGGCCTCGCGGGGTGAGACTACGCCATCGGTCTCAATAGTCAGGCGTAATTTGTTAAAGTTAGTCCGATTGCCCACGCGCATCGGCTCCACCTCGTAGCTCACTCGGCGGATTGGAGTAAAAATAGCGTCTAAAGCGATAGTGCCGATCTCCACTTTGTCTTTTTGGAGCACCTCCTTGGGGACATAGCCCAAGCCTTTTTCCAAAGTGATTTCCATTTCCAAGCTGGTGTTTTTGTCGGTAATAGTGGCAATGACCTGATCTTTGTTGACTACCTCCACTTGGCCCGGGGTCTCAATGTCGCCGGCCGTTACCGTTTTAGGGCCCTTGATTTTAAGATTAACCGTAAGCGGCTCATCGCCCACCACCTTAAAGCGGACGCGTTTTAAGTTGAGAATGATTGCCACCACATCCTCCTTGACCCCCGGGATAGTGGAGAACTCATGGCTGACGCCGGCAATCTTAACCGCGGTTACGGCATAGCCGGGCAGCGACGACAAAATAATGCGGCGGAGCGAGTTGCCTAAAGTGTGGCCGTAACCCGGGTATAAACCCTCGATCTCATAAACACCCTCGGTCTCAGACTCGGACACGGCGATCGGCTTTGATGGCAAAATGATATTTAGATCAGACATAAATTTAAATTATTTAAAAAATAATAAATTTTAAACTCGACTATAAAACTCCAAAATGGAACTAAAGTTGATCGTGCCAGCCGTTTGCGGATGAGCGGGCAAGGCTTTGACCGTCCCACTAAAAGTCGCCGCGTCCAAAACAAGCCACTCCGGCACCGGCCACTCAGCCAGCCGCTCCGCCAGGGCGCGGAAAACGCCTTTATCTCGACTGCCTTGGCGGATAGCCACTCGGTCACCCAAACGGACGGTATAAGATGGGATCTTAACTTTGCGCTCATTAACGGTAATATGCCCGTGGGAGACCAGTTGGCGGGCCGCTTGGCGGGTAGGCGCCAAGCCGAGACGATAAACCACGTTGTCTAAACGGCTCTCCAAAGCTGAGTATAGACGCTCGGCCGGCACGCCACCATGCGCCGCTTGAGAGGCTTTAATATACCGGGCAAATTGCTTTTCCGTAATACCGTAAGTAAAGCGGGCCTTCTGCTTCTCAAGCAGCTGGCCGCCATACTCGGTGGCGGTCCGACCGCCACCCTTTTTGCCGGAACGGGATTTTTCTGTGCCGGAGATGGTAAATTTAGTCGTTTGGCATTTACCAAAAACGCGATCTCCTACTCGGCGACAAATTTTATATTTTGGACCTGTTTTCATAACTCAATCGTGTAGTGATTAATAAAAGTTTAGACTCGACGCGGCCGCGGCGGCTTAGGGCCGTTAAATGGCACTGGGGTCGCGTCGGTAATCGAGCTTACCGCGATGCCGCGGGCAATAAGTGCGCGCACCGCCGACTCGCGGCCGGCGCCCACGCCCTTAATAACCACCGCCACCTCCTTAAGACCCAAATTTTGGGCCTTATCGAGCAAATTCTCAGCCACTTTGCCGGCAGCAAATGGTGTCCCCTTTTTAGAACCCTTAAAACCCAAAGAGCCGCTTGAGGACGAGAGGACAACCCCGCCCTTTTCATCGGTCAAGGTCATCAACAAGTTGTTATAAGTGGCCTGGATATGGATTGTCCCCACCTCCAACCGCCGCTTGGACGCTTTAGAGGACAGCGAGCCCTTATTGAGGGTGTCACCTTCCGTCTGTCCTTTTTTAATAACGCGTTTTTTACCCATATATTATTTCTTCTCTACTTTCTTGCGGCCGGAGGCCATCGTCTTGCGGACATTGCCGCGGCGAGTGCGGGAGTTGGTTTTGGTCCGCTGGCCACGCACCGGCAACCCGCGCATGTGGCGGACGCCGCGATAAGCCTTGATATCTTTAAGCCGCTTAATATTGGCGGCAATCTCTCGCTTTAAATCGGCTTCGATTTTTAAGCTCTCGATGATTTTACGGATCCGGGCCTCCTCGTCAGTGGTGATATCCGGCGTTTTTTTGCCATAATCCACCTTGGCCTGATCCAAGATCTGATGAGCCAAAGGGCGGCCAATGCCGTAAATTGCTGTCAAAGCAATCTCGAGGCGCTTATTGGAGGGCAAGGTTATACCAGCGATACGCATAGATTTGGAAGTAAATTTGTAGATTAGGCCTGTTTTTGTTTGTGGCGCGGCTTAGCTGGGCAAATAATATACAAATGGCCCCGTCGCTTGACGAGTTTGCATTTAGCGCAACGTGGCTTGATTGTGGAGCGAACTTTCATAAAAAATTTAGTAACGCTTAATGATCCGGCCTTTGCCGCCGTAAGGATCGAGAAGCACATCGACCTTGTCGCCGACCAAAACTCTGATCCGATGGAGGCGCATTTTGCCCGATAAATAAGCCAAAAGTGGCGCCTCCGGGTCCCCAATATCCACGCGGAAGTGGGTGCTGGGTAGGGCCTCTACCACAACACCAGAAACGACAGAACCTTCCGGGGAAGAAGGCTTTTCTTCTTCTTTATCACTCATTTGCGTACCTGGGTAATATTAGCAGACCTCCCCGCCAAGCGTCAAGCGGTATAGCCATTATTCAAGCTCGAGGACTACCTTGACCCGGCTGTCGCTCTCGGGGATACTGCGCGACCATGGGGGGAAGAAGGAGACACTCGCCCGCTCAATACCCGGATAGAGGGCAAAAATGTTTGGATACTCCGCCGGGGCGACTCCGCGTAATTTACTGATCAAATCGGCCTGATCAAAATCCCAGACCAGCTTGGCCGTGCCCTCCAAATTAAAGCTGATTTTGTCCGGTATACTCGAGGTGGCGGATTTGGTAATTAAGGTAAATTTGAGTTCCCCGGGATTGGCCAGTCTGATCTCCTCGCCGTTATAGCCGGGCAATAGCTTGGCCGCCAAACCGCCGGCTAACTTTTCATTATCAAAGACAATCGCCGTTAGCGTCCCCTCCTCGACCAAAATCACACTGTCTTTGGAGGAGGTGGCGGCAATCGGTAACCCCTCGGTAAAGGTAATTTGGGCGCCGTCGGCAAACAAGAGGGCGCTGTCAGGTATCTCTTGTTTGGCTTTTTCGGCAATGCGCTCGCGGATCAACTGCTGGAGTTCCGCTCTAACCTTGGCCTTGTCGGTTGGCGAGACGGTGCGCGCCTCACCCACAAAACCACCGCTCATTGGCGCCGTCGAGCGGCCGCTAAAGGCGGTAAAACGCGGATCACCTTTAAAGCCCGGGATAGTAAACTCGCTGGGACCGATATTATACTCGGCACCCGGCTTATCGGCAGTAACTGGGACGGTAATTTGACCCGGCGTTTTAGCGCCGCCGGCAGTACTCATGCCCGGGACTGTTACCGCGCCACTAATGCGAAAGACTTTACCATCGGCCGTCTCAAAACGAGTATTGGCAATTAACTTTTGCGGCTTCTCGTCGTAGTTGTTGTAAATAGTGATTAAACCCTTAGCCTTGTCGGCCCGCTGCTCGACGCCGGTTGCTTGGACCAGTCTTTGCTCACGATCGGTAGTGCGCATCAAACCAAACTCAATCGCCGCAGTGCCAGGCGTTTGACTCGCCTCAAAACTGCCTGCAACCGGCAGCGAGGTCTGGCGGGGCGTCACCTTAACCGTAGCTTGGGCAATTAAGCCGGAGAGGCCGATGACAACAAAAATTAAAACGATAAGTCCGATACCCCAAATCAAGCCGCGCTTGGGGATCCTGCGATAAACGGTCGCAGGCTCGCGCGGCGGCAGCGGATTGTTGGGGCTTTGCAGTGGTGTCTCCTCTAATGGCGCCGGACGTACCCGCGCCCGAGCAGCCTGGCTGGCGCCTTTAGGTAAAACCTCACGCAGACTTTTTTTAGGCCGGATAATGTCGTCCATAATGTTTAGATCTTAATCAATGACTTTATTTTATGGCAAAATAAAGCCTCAAGCAATAAAAAGCTGTCCCCAGGTACCGGCACCCCTTGGCACAATTGACTGATTAACTTGTCGGAGACCTCATAAACTACCGGCGGATGCGAGCCTAAAGTAAGGGCCGTGAGTGGTGCGCGCTTAAGTCCTTGGGTAAATAAAGAGACGAGCTCGTTCTCGCCGATTAGGATAATAGTATCCGGCAAAAAAAGATTGCCCAAAACCGACTGGCAAGTAAACTCGAGCTCCCGCCGCCATTGGGTCAAGATCCGCTCGGCCGAGCGGACTAAAGGCTCCAGACTGGGCGCCAAATTATTTTTAGCCAATAGAGCCAACTTAGTCTCGATATCGACCTGATTAGATCGACCCTCCTCAGCTAATTTTTTAACAATCGACTGATACCCTAAAGGGAAAGAGCCGACCCCGACCAATGACCCTTGATTGACAATGGCGATGTCGGTTAAAGAGCCTGAAATATCGACCATCACAAAAGACGGGGTCTCCGGTAGTAAGTCTCTCATTACAACAAAACTGGCTCCCATAAAAGAGCGGAAGTAAAGCGGCAGTGCGGCAAAACGCCGGCGGATCACCTGACGGACCGTCTCAAGCAAACCTTGATCGGCGCCAGCAATAAAAACATTTATTTTAGCTTGATTAACCGACTCACCGTTTGGAGCCTTAAGCTCATAACCGTTGGCCGACAAGGCCAAAACCTCTCGCTCCAGCACCTCCATTGACCAGGGCGCCCAACCACGCTCGCCCAACTCGGCTTTAACCGACTCAACCTCCTCATCGACCAATTTTTTAATCAATTTAGAGCTGAAGGTGAAAGGTTTATCCTCCGCTAATTTAATAACTCTCGGCGCGCCGACGTAATAAAGCGAGGAGAGGAAGCAAAATATCTGCGCCGGCTTGATATCGCCCAATACCGTTTGCATGGCTTGCTCCAGCGTCTCGCTCAATTCGTATTTAAACTGCTCGGGCGTGGCTTGGGCGCTGGCGCTTAGCGGCAGCCTGGCGGTGGCCAACGGCTCAAGACAAGTACCTGGCGCGGCGGCAATATTAATCGTCCCCAAGGTGGCGCCAATGCTAGTGCTACCCAAGTCTAAAATCAAAATAATTTCACCGCGAGTTTTTGATTGGGGTTTTAACAACCAATTCATTAACCTTTATTGTAACACAGCTTTGATGCGGCGGATGCCGGCGGCCACCGCCTCCTCTTTAATAATTTTAAAACTGCCGAGTGCGCCGGTGCGCTCCACGTGCGGCCCACCGCAAAACTCCTTGGAGTAAGCGTTGGCGAGCGAGTCGCCGATGTAATAAACTTTAACCTCGTCCCCATACTTCTCATTAAACATATGCCGCGCGCCCGTTTGCTCGGCCTCCGCTTTAGGCAAAACGACAAAATTGACCGGCAGATCGGCTTTAATTTTTTCATTCACTATTTTTTCTACTTTTTGTTTTTCCTCGTCGGTAAGTTTAGAAGGGTGGGAAAAATCAAACCGTAAGCGCTCATCGGTAATATTACTGCCGCGTTGCTCCACTCCCTCACCTAAAACGTCGTGCAAAGCCTGGTTGAGTAAGTGAGTGGCCGTATGGTACTTAACCACTTGCTCGGAGTGGCTGGCCAGCCCCCCGGCAAACTTTTGCTCCGCACCCGAGCGCGAGAGCGCTTGATGCTCCTCCAATTTGCGTTTAAAATCACTCTCGTCTAATTTTTGACCCTTTTCCGCCGCCAATTCTTGAGTCAATTCAAACGGGAAGCCGTAAGTGGTAAACAAAACAAACGGATCAACCCCGCGCTCAAACTCTTTTAAGCCCTTACTTAAAGTCTCTCTGAACTTACTTTCCTCATTTTGAATTTCACTTTTGATTTTTGCGTTTTGATTTTTGAGTTCAGGATACTCACTGGCATAAATTTGCTCTATAACCGAGGTTAAACCGGCCAAATTGCCAGCCGGCAATTCCAATTTGTCAGCAAAGCGGACTGCTCGGCGCAACAACCGGCGCAAAATGTAGCCGCGATCGGTATTACTAGGCGTCACGCCATCGGCGATCATAAAGGCCGCCGTGCGCAGGTGATCAGCCACTACCCGAGCCGCTTTAAGGTTATTAACTTTTGCTAAACGCTCGATCTCAAGCATCATCGGCTTAAATAAATCAGTCTCGAAAATATTATTTTTATTTTGGACTTGGACCAAGAGGCGCTCTAAGCCCATGCCGGTATCAATACCTTTGGTTTTTAGCGGCTGGTACTCGCCGGCTTTGGTTTTGTAATACTCGTTAAAAACGACATTCCAAATCTCCACGCCGTTAATATAAATCTCGGTGGTGGGACCGCACGGACCCTCCTCGCCGGTCGGCCCCCAAAAATTATCATCTTTATTATGCTCTTTAATTTTGAGTGTTGGATCTAGTTTTTGCCAGATCGCCGCCGACTCCTCGTCGGCCGGTATGCCGCTTGACTCGTCTTTAAAAACTGAGACGTAGTCGATGGTCGGACCAAGCTCTTTGGTAATAAAGTCATAAGCGTATTTAATGGCCTCCTCCTTCCAATAGCCGCCAAAAGAGAAGTTGCCCAACATTTCAAAAAAAGTTAAGTGGGTATCATCACCCACCTCGTCAATGTCCGAGGTCCGGACACAGTTTTGGACAGAGGTAGTGTTGAGGGAGTTAAAATCTTGCTCGGCATTTTTAGTACCGACATAGTAAGGCTTAAATTGCTGCATCCCGGCGGTGGTAAAGAGCACCGAGGGATCATTCTCGGGTACTAGCGAGGCGCTCGGCACCACCTTATGCCCCCGCTCCTCAAAAAAGCGCAAAAATTTATCCCTAATCTCCTTGGACTCCATGGTGCAATTATGGTAACAGAAAAAGGCTTCCAATTAAAGCCGGGGTATGTTAGGTTAAAAACAGACTGAAAATCTGGAGGGTTGGAATAATGACTAAAGAGAAGTTTCTGGGATTAAAGTATAGAGACGTCGTTACGGACTGTAACGGCTTGGAATGGAAAGTTATCATGGCTATACGTCGCGATAACCAGACAATCCAGGTAACTATTGAACGGGACTTATCCCGTCTCAGCTTGGCTTGGTCTGACACACATAATTGTGTAGTCAACCAAATTTGGCAACCAGTGGAAATCTTCCGCCCCGCCGGCCAAGTGGCCTAAGTGATCCCATGACAGAACCGCCGCCCTGAACTTGTCGAAGGGCGGTTTATTTTTAAAAAAACTATACCATCTCGCTACGATCGTCGACAGATGGAATAATTTAAAATTCAATCAATATCCACATTCCTAATCTCGGACGGTCGTCAAAAATTAGGAATTCAGATCATAACACCACCACCCAAGCAAGTATTGCCATCGTATAAAACTAAGGACTGACCAGAAGCAATATCGGAGCGAGGGGTGGTGAGAGTGATATTAACCTCGTCATTTTTAACCTCTAAAGTACATGGTAAAAAGTCGCCCCGGTGGCGGATACGGCAGGTTAAATTGGTTTTAGCTGGCACCTCGCCGCTCACCCAATTAACTTTCTCTAATTTAATTTTAGAATTTGTTTTTTCGCGCTTGATATTTTTGGCGCTAGCAACCGTAATAATATTAGCTTTAATATCTTTACTGACTACGTAAAGCGCCTCTTGATTTGGCGTTTGATTATTAATAGTAAAGCCATGCCGCTCGCCGATAGTGTAAAAGAGTGCGCCATCATGTCGGCCAATTACCTCCCCTTTCTCATTTAGCACTTTGCCTGGGTTTTTACCCAATTCCGCCTGTAAAAAGTCTTTAACCGGGATTTGCCCTACAAAACAAAGCCCTTGACTATCGGCTTTACCCGCATTAGGCAATTTAAATTTACGCGCTAATTTACGCACCTCGTCTTTGGTATAGCCGCCAATTGGGAATAAAATATTTTTTAATCTGTCTTGATTCAATGTCCATAAAAAGTAAGTTTGATCTTTCTCGCCATCTTTACTGGTTTTTAATCTGTATCCTCCTTTTTCTTGCATCACCTGCGCGTAATGCCCGGTGGCTAATTTAGTGGCACCGGTTTTAAGTATCGCCTCAAGCATCACCCCAAATTTAATCTCCTGATTGCATAAAATGTCCGGATTAGGTGTGCGGCCCGCCTGATACTCGGCCAACATATAATTAACCACTTTTTGTTTGTATTCTTTAGAAGTGTTTAAAGTAACGAGAGGGATATTTAAGTGCGCGGCTACGCGCATCGCCATACGCCGCTCCTCGCGCCAAGTGCAGGCTCGGGCCAGCGTCTCATCCGCCGGCTCCCAACCGCGCGCAAAAATGCCGATCACCTCGTAACCGGCTTTAACCAAGAGCGCGGCCGCCACCGACGAGTCCACCCCGCCCGACATCCCGACATAAATTTTGCCCTTGCTCATTACTTAATATCTAGCAGTTTTTTGTAGATTTCGAAAGTGGTTTTAACGTCGGCCAAGGCGGTGTGGGCCCGCTCGTTTTTTACCCCCAACTTTTCGGCCAAAGCGCGCAGATTAAAATTTTGCATCTGGTCGTCGTGATAAAACTTGGCAAAAGCCATCGGGATAACGTCGATTTTGTGATAATGCATAGTGTTGGTAATCCCCGTCTTGGCAAACGCCTCCTGCAAAAAGAGCCAGTCAAAAATAACGTTTTGCCCCACTATATTGGCCCCAGCCGCCTTCTCGGCCAACACCTTAAGCGCCTGCTCCAAATCGACGGCAAACAGCCACTCGGCGTCATTGTAACCATTGATCCGGAGAGCCTCCGGGTCGGCCAACTCCAAATTTTTAGGTTTGACCTTAAACTCAAACTCGCTTATCACCTCGAGCGCCGGCCCGCGACCAGCCTCTGGTATCTGCTTAACAATCAGTCCACCGATTTCAATAATTTCATGCTTACGCGGATCAAGCCCAGTCGTCTCCAAGTCAATAAACGCTAAATTATGGCGCTTCATAAAAGTTGTTAAATTAGTCCAAGTAGTTTACCCGATTATCCTTATGGCCGTCAAAATCCTCGCTGTAATACATTTTGCCATCTTGCCCGGTCAAGTAATACCAGTAGGGCGAGGGCGTCGGATCCAGGGCGGCCATAATCGCCTCAAGCCCCGGATTGGTGATCGGCCCGGCCGGCAAACCGGCATAGCGGTAAGTATTGTAAGGCGAATTTACCCGCAAATCGCTTTTGGTGACTTGAAAGGTATTTTTGCCGATAATATAGGGGAAAACGGCATCAACTTGCAGGCGCATGCCGGCGGCGAGGCGTTTCCATAAGATGCCGGCAATCATTTTCCGGTCGGAAAAGGTTTTGGCCTCCTCTTCAAGTAGCGAGGCCATAATGATAATGTCATGGAAACTATGTTTGCTCCACAGTGCCTTGGCCGCCAAAGCGGCGGTTTTATTTTTAAACGTTTCGGTCAATTGCTCGACAATTTCCTCAGTGGTGGTCGTCGGTAAAAAATAATAGGTATCGGGGAAAAGATAGCCTTCTTTATCTTTAGTTAAAGTGGCAAAAGTCTGCGGATCAAACTCTGGTAAACTTTTGGCCAAAATCCGTGACATTTCTTTGGTGGTAGTACCCTCAGGCAAAGTAACTTTGATCGGCGTTAAATTAAACTCGCCGCGGCTGAGGCGTTTGGCGACAATAAGAACATTAAGCGGCCGATCAAAGTAATAACCCCCGGCGATCACTCCCTTTTCGCCACCAAAGACTCGCATTAAAGCGATAAAAATTTCCGGCTGAGCAACAATATTTTTAGCCGAGAGCAGTTCGGCCACCTCGCGCACCGAGCGGCCCGATTCGATTTTAATAATCTTATTGGCCGGGAAATCGGCCGGGGCAGCCAAACCCCAAGAATAAATCAGCGCCACGGCCGCTGTAACGGCAATTAGGGCCACAATATTACGCCGATGATACCAGTGACTCGTTAAGCGCATATATTAATTGATCGGCAAATTGGCCGGCGGCTCGGAACGCTTGGAGCCAATGCGATCCAGAGTCGGCGTCTCAGCCACCTGGCCAGGAAAGTGATACATCGTGGCCAACTCTTCGGTATTTAAGACCATCGGCTTGAGAGAATGCGGAACATAAAAATAGCCCCGCTCGCAATAAGCGCGAAACATTTTTCTTTTGCGCTTGGTGAGCCGGCGGCCAGTCGGATCCTGCCAGGGGTAATCAAAACTGGTCGAGCGCAAAGGTTTAAAGCCGTTTAAATGCTCGGAGTTATACTGTTTAACCGAGCTCGAAAGGCCGGCGATCGCCGCTTTGCTAAAAATGTCCTTGGGCGCGGTGTAGACCATCCGGATACCGGTATCGAAAGCGAGCTTAGACAGACTGCGCTCCACCGCCTTAACCACCTCGCGCTGCCAGCTAGTCAATTTGAGCTCACCAGCGGCTAAGGCGTTTTCTTTATCACCTTTGTCTTTCTCCTTCTCTGTTAATTTATCGACTACCTTTTTGGCCTCATCGCGCCAATTTTGCTTGCCAAACCAAGTCCCCGGCTTGTGGAAACGGTCTCGCGTCGCCGTTATCAGCCACTGCACCCAGGCATGCTCACTGGGACCGAGCGAGCCCAACATCTCAAGCATCGGCAACATCGGATCGATTTTAAACTCTTCTTTGGGATCTTTATCCAAACCGTAATCGATATAAGTCTTGATAGGATAGGCATCCTCTTTTAAAAATTTAAGTTCCATCGCCCACAAGTCCCAGTCCGGCTTGGATGGGTCATAGGGCACGGCTCGGACATAGTCATCGACCTCATGCACCTCAACCTGCGGATACTGGGAGTAAATTTGGGCCTCGATCAGGTTTTTAAAATTCCTTTGGGTGCGGATGTAAAAGTGGAGCGTCCCGCCGGTCGAAACCAACTCCAGGGAAAACCAGCTCCGCACCCGGCCCTTGATGAATTTGTCGATCAGATTGCCTTCGCTGGTCTGATGGAGGGCAGTTAAAACCACCTCCATCGCGGCCGGCGACTTGGTGATCTCTCGCGGCATTTTGATCTCAAGCAAAACCCACTCTTGGGAAGCGATCCAATACTGGCGGACATAATTGAGCCACAGCCGCCAAAATACATAGCCCAAACCAAGCGGCATCCAGACAAAAGCGCTCTCCCAGAGGAAGCGCCCCACCGCCAGTTCCAATTGTAATATTGAGGAAGATAACGCCGACCAGTCCATTAATCTCGATTATACCACAGTGTAGCGATTATTTTTGTCTTTTTTGAAATACTTGGGATTTTGCAGATTGACGATGATGGTATTTTCTTTAACGTAGCGCTCTTTTAATACCTCGGCCACTATCTGCTCACGAGTAAGCGGACCCTTCTTTTTTAAAATAGCGCGGATAACATCGGCCACGACACCGCGAGTGTAGCCCCACTCGGCCAGGGCGTACAACCCGCGCCCCACCAACACAAAGCGGTTGTCCTTAATGAGCTCGTTGTGGCAGGTGGCCGGATGCGCCACGCGACCAAACTGCTTGCCGATCGCACGGGCCACCTCGGTAAAATGCAGCGGCGAACCATGCTGGCGAATCACCAAATAAGCATAGTCGCGAATACCGCGCATCCGGACATTAGGAGACTTAGACAAACCCCACTCTCCCAGCGGGTTTTTGCCAACCTGCTTGGAGATTGCCAGCCATTTATGAGCCAGCTGGGTCGCCTCGGGCTCCTTAACCACATCCTTAAGCTCGGAGAGGAAACGGGTGATCAGTTCCTGCTCCGAGATCAGATCGGTATCCCGGAAACTTTTGCACAAATTTTGCAGTGACTTGTGGATTTTTTGTGAGAGATTAACGTCGGTGGTCCAGCGATGATTAAAGTCGTCATCCTCTTTTAATTTGGTAAAAAGATCGGAGAGAACCAGTAAAAAGTGGATGTGATTTTGCGTCCCCTTGTCTTTGGCAACCGCATCCAAAAAAAGCTGCTCGTGGACAATGCCGCCAAACTGGTCCATGAGCTTTTTGAGCTCGGCAAAAATTGGATCAGCCTTGGTAAAAACATCTGACTTTTTAATCAAACCGATATTAAAATTCTCAATCTGGCGCACGCGCTCGCGAGTAATACCGTACTCCTGGCCAATGGCCTCAAGGGTACGGCGGCGGGCGGCGGCATCGAGACCGTAGCGTTTAGCCAGAACATCGCGGCCCCGCTCGGACAAACTAGCTAATAATTTTTTAGTCACCTCCTTCGGCTTAAAACTGATCAGGTCTTTGGACATAATAACTAGGTTGTATCATTTATTGACATTACCGTCAAGCGATAGGTTTGGTGATGATGTTGATAAGCCGATCCGGGACGTAAATTACCCGCTCTTGGCCGGGTTCAAGCCAGGTGGCCAAAGCCGGCTCATTTTTGACCAAATCCAAAACTTGAGCCTCGCTAGACCCGCGGGGCGCCGCCACTGTGCCGCGCGTTTTACCATTAACTTGAACCGAGATAGTGACGTGGCTTGAAACCAACTTAGCCTCGTCATATTTTGGCCAGGAGGCTAAGTGGATGGAGGTTGTACGGCCCAAATGCTCCCACAACTCATCGGCTAAATGCGGCGCAAACGGAGCGAGCAAGACAAGTAATGTTTCAAAAATATTTTTAGGCACTTTTTCCAACTCCTCCAATTTATTGGTCAAAATCATCAGGCTCGAAATGGCGGTGTTAAATTGGAAGGCGGCGATATCCTCCCCCACTTTTTTAATCGTCTGATTAAACAAAACCTCTGACTCCAAATTTAAAGCGCCGGTGTCGGCCACTTTGCCGCTTAAGCGCCAGACCCGCTCAAGGAAGCGGCGCATCCCCACCATGCTGTCGGTGCTCCAAACGCCTCCCAGCTCAAACGGGCCCATAAACATCTCGTAAAGGCGTAAGGTGTCGGCGCCGTAAAGCTCAATGACATCGTCGGGGTTAACTACATTGCCCCAGCGCTTGGACATTTTACGACCATCCTCGCCCAAGACCAGGCCTTGATTTTTAAGTGTGGTAAATGGCTCGGGATGAGCGACATAACCAAGATCAAAAAGTACTTTGTGCCAAAACCGAGCGTAAATTAAGTGGCGCGTGGCGTGCTCGGTACCGCCCACGTACACATCCACCGGGGACCAATATTTCTCCTTACTCTTATCCACTAAAGCCTCGTTATTTTTAGGATCAATAAAGCGCAAATAATACCAAGAGGAGCCGGCCCACTGGGGCATGGTATTGGTCTCGCGTTTAGCGGGGCCGCCGCATTTGGGGCAAGTGGTGTTGACCCAGTCGGTAATATTGGCTAAAGGTGACTCACCGGTACCGGTAGGCTCATAATGCTCCACTTCGGGTAAAGTCACTGGCAATTGATCATAAGGCACAGGAACAACTTTACACTGATCGCAATGGATTACCGGTATCGGCTCCCCCCAATATCGCTGTCGCGAAAAGACCCAGTCTTTAAGTTTGTAAGTAGTCTTTTTCTCCGCTAATTTATTTTTAATACAATAATCAATTACTTCCGCCCTAACTTCTCCTCCTTTTTTACCAGCAAACTCTAAAGGTTCTAATAAGACACCCTCTCTCATATTGCTGTAACAAATTTCTTGAGCTTCTACTTTTTTTCTCAACTCTTCATCTTCAGGCACTAAAACCACCTTAAGAGGAATATTATATTTTTTAGCAAAAGCAAAATCGCGTTCATCATGAGCTGAACATTTTACTATCCCCGTGCCATAATCGGCCAAAGCAAAACTAGCCACCCAGATTGGTAAATCTCCATTCCCTACTGGGTCAATAATATAGCGACCGGTAAAAATACCTTCTGGTTCTTTTTCTTCTGAATAACCGGCGGTCAAACGCTTAGCTACTAATTTTTTAGCAAAATCTAAAATCTCTTGCTCATTATCTAAACCAGCCACTAATTCCGGTAAAAACTTATGGTCTGGGGCAATAACGACAAAAGTATCAGCCTTAAAAGCCTCAAAATGAGCGGAGAAAGTTTTAATTGTTAAATTAGTATCTTTAACTGGTGCAGTAAATAACAACCCCTCACTTTTGCCAATCCAATTGCGTTGAGACTCTTTAATCGACTCCGGCCACTTAAGGTCATCAATGTCTGCCAACAAACGCTCGGCGTAGTCGGTAATTTTGAGCATCCACTGGCGCATGGGCTTCTTCTCTACCACACTGCCACAGCGCTCACACTTACCATCCTCCAAGTCCTCATTAGCAAGCCCTGTCTGGCACGAGGGGCACCAATTGATCGGCTCCCACGACTCGTAAGCGAGGCCCTTCTCCCATAATTTTAAAAAGATCCATTGGGTCCATTTGTAGTACGCCGGATCAGTAGTGTTGATCTCTCGCTCCCAGTCGTAATTAAAGCCGATCTTTTTTAATTGCGATTTAAAGTAAGCGATGTTTTTGTCGACAGCCACTTTAGGATGGACTTTGTTTTTGATGGCGTAATTCTCGGCCGGCAGACCAAAAGCGTCCCAGCCCATCGGATGGAGCACGTTAAAGCCGCACATTTTTTGGTAGCGCGAGTAAATGTCGGTGGCGATATAGCCCTTAGGATGCCCCACATGGAGCCCCTCGCCCGAAGGGTAAGGGAACATGTCCAGCACATAGCACTTGGGCTTGGCGGGGTCGCTGCCTACTTTGTCGATATCCCAATCCCACCACTTTTTTTGCCACTTGGCCTCTATTTCTTTATGATCGTACTCTTTCACAAGTTAAATCTTATTCCTTAATCTTTTTAACGCCGAGCCAGATAAGAGCGATAAGGGCGAGGCCCAAGATAATCACTTGTAAATAATTATCCATGTTAGACCAGTAGCGCACCGTGCCAACAATAAGCGAGAGCACACCGCCCAGTGAGAGGCCGAGCGAGACCGCTGGCGTGCCCGCCACAAAGAAGCTCACAATTAAAGCAATCACGCCCGCCGCCACTAAGATAATAAAGACATTGCGATTGTAAAGCTCAAGTGCGGTTTGATACTCTTTTTGGCAAGTAAAGTTGACGTCGCAGTAGCCGCGCTTCTCCGGCATTGGTAGCGGCTTGGTCTCCGGACCGTAGTAGTTATCGGCATTCCATTGGCCGCCCACTGCCACACAGGCCTGCTCGGTATCCGGCATCACATTAACTTGCTTTTGGACGCAAAAGGCCTCCCACTCCGGCGTCTCGTAAACCAACTGGATCGAAAAGTTGATAAACAAATTAAGCACGATCACAATCCCCGCCACCAATGCCCACTTGAGAATATTAAGGTTTTTCATATTCTAGACTATACCATAATGGATCACAGTTGACACTCTAGACTTGGTAGATTTATAGTGGCATTAGAAGCAGGGCAATCGACAAGGAGGAGAAACTGTATGGTAGAGTATTTGGTAGTTTACAAGGATAGTGATTGGACAAAGTGGGATCGTCATCAAATCCGATACCAAACCGAGGAAGAATTTATTCGGAATATGAGCGAGCACCATGGCCAAAATTTGATCACGATCGCCAAAATAATTATGGGCGACACAGAACAACTCCTATCTATTCGAGGCCAATACGTAAAAATTTTGGACAGTAGACTAAGAGAGGCTTTTGGTCACTGAACTAACTTGTCCCTTGTTCCACATCACTTTTAGCACGTCCCGGCGACGTGCTTTTGTTTTTATGACAATAGCGAATAATTTAGAATACTTTTTATAACCAAATCTTACTCATATAAAATAGTGTCTTTTAATTTATCGTAGTCGTCATCGAGGAGACGATACACCTCATGAGCAACATGGGTAAAGGCATCCCCAACCCAACCATCGGCTGGGAATTTAGTACCTAAAGTTTTTACTTTATCTGGCAGATCAAGATTGTCAGATTGCTCCAGTGGATAACCAGTGATGAGGCGCTGCGCCAACTTTTCCCTAAATTCTAACTGGAATTCCACGGATTCAATGTCGTACTTCCTAGTTTTTTCCAAATTCTCCATAAGTAAACTATATCTTAAATTCGATTACGTCGCCATCTTTGACGATATACTCTTTGCCCTCGGTGCGGACGAGGCCTTTGTCGCGGGCGGAGCCGTAGGAGCCGGCGTTTAGGAGATCTTGCCAATTAATCACTTCGGCTCTGATAAATTTATCTTTAAAGTCGGTATGGATGGCCGTACCGGCCCAGGGCGCCGTCCAACCTTTTTTAATCGTCCAGGCCCGCGTCTCATCCTCACCGGTAGTAAAAAAAGTAATTAAGCCCAAGAGCTCGTAACTGGCTTTGATCAAATCATTAACGCCGTCATCGGTAACGCCCAACTCTTGTTTAAACGTTTGCTTGTCCCCCACCTCAAGCTCCGAGAGCTCCTGCTCAATACGCGCATCCACTTCTACATATTTAGCGCCACTGTCGACAATAAACTTTTTTAAAGTATCTAAATTCGCGCTTTTGGCTCCCGCTTTACGATTAAGCACGTACAAAATCGGCTTGGCCGAGAGCAAGTGCAAACTTTTTAACACTTCTTTTTCTTTATCATCCAGCTTTACGCTGCTGGCCAATTGACCAGCTTCGAGAGCTTTAATTATTTTATCTAAAACAGTATCCTCAAAAACTTCTGACTTATCGCCGCGCTTAACCTCGCGCGCAATATTACTGCGACGTTTAGTCACCGTCTGCATATCGGCCAAAATAAGCTCCAAGTTGATCACCTCAATGTCGTTAAGCGGATTAACTTGGCCGGAAACGTGGATAATATTACTGTCCTCAAAGACGCGCACCACCTGGGCAATGGCGTCCACCTCGCGGATATGGGAGAGAAATTGATTACCCAAGCCCTCGCCGGCCGAGGCGCCTTTGACGAGGCCGGCAATGTCCACAAACTCGATCGCCGCCGGTATCGTCTTAGCCGATTTGGAAAAGTCGGAGAGTTTTTGGAGGCGCTCATCTGGAACCGCCACTACGCCCACCGATGGGTCGATGGTGCAAAAAGGGTAATTCTCGGCCGGCACGGCCTTACGCGTCAGCGCATTAAACAGCGTGGATTTACCAACGTTGGGCAAACCAACAATACCAATCGAGAGAGACATATTATTTCAATTTTTCGAGTTCGTCCTTGTGATTCATCATCACCTCCATTACCGCCTCCATTTGGCTTTTGCCATCCTTAACCCGCTCTTGGACCTCCTCGGCGATTTGTTTAAAAAGCTCGGGATTTTTTTTGACCATTACAATAATCGCCTCGATCTGATCATCGGGCGCACCGCTACTCTTAAGCATTTGCCTAAGCATAAAGTCTTGAAACATCGTCTTCCAAGACTACCAGAAACCTCACTATTTTTCAAAGTAGACTGTTGGATAAAGGTTGTAGGTATCTTCTGTAGTGTCATTAGGTATTAAGGTCCCATTTTTTACCTTTAATCCCTTACTGATGATTTTACTAGATTTAGCCTGAGCAATAATCTCATTAATTTTATTGCGTTTTTGATTAAATATGATTTTTGCTTCTTCTCCATCACCCTCACAATAGGCTATTTTTTCGACTAATTCTTCCTGTCCACCGATAATACGACTTAAAGTATTCGACAAACAACCACCATCACCAAATCCTCTAGTAATATAAAAAGCTCCTTCACTTTCAATGTATCCTTGTAATAATCCACCCGTGGATGAGCGCCCAATTAATTTAGGATTACCTCCAGATAATGGAATAGAATAAAGAGTAGATGGGCAAGGCTTATAACCATCCAACAAGCACCTAGGAGTAGTAGGATCGGTAGCCAAATAATATAAAGTCCCGTTATGTATAAATATTGAGGAAATAAAGGAATTTATTAGATTAACACCCGGGATTTGCATTGTTTGTTTAGAAAATGGATCAATTTTATAAACAACCGCTGTGGTGGTTGCACTTAAATATTGACCTTTATAAGCTGGTACATACAAATTATTACCATATACATGGAAACCGTTAGCCCAAGTGTTCTTGGGGAGATGCATAACCTCTCGTCTTTCTTCAGAACCATCAGCGATAAAAAGCAGATGATCATAGGATTTATTGGCCTCATTATGAATAACGTTATCCATTACCCGTTCACTAATAATCAGGCCATCAGATGCACTAGACAGATTAACTCTCTCATAATAGGGCTCCAGCGTCTGCAATAAAGTGTTCATATCATTATTACAATCATCTGGAACAGCTGATCCATCGCTAGTGAATAATATAACCACGATATCTGACCCGCTACTAGAAAAACGGAACTCGCCTGTTAAATACTGGCGATTATGTTGAGAAAAAGAGTATTTTAAAGCGTCACTGGTAGAGGCAACATACCAATTACCATCAAACTGCCAATAATTGGAAAAAACTCGATTGGCCCAAGAAATTTGCTTTAATTTAAGTTGATTAAATTCCTCTCGATTAAATTCTTTTGGAGCGGCAATAACACAAGTCGTGCCTGTCTTTTGCAAGACAAAGAGGTAGGAATTGTCACCAAGAGGAGAAACTATATTTGATTGTGGAAGAAAAGTCCATCCTTCAGGAATTGAAAAACGGATATTCTTAATGTTAGACTGGAACCAACGACCATCAATAGAAAATGGTTTGGGTATATTTTCTTCCATTACTTGGGATTCATCAAAAAAAGGTTTTATAGTTATTGCCGCGACCACTAAAATACCCAAAATTAGGACACCAAGAAAATACTTAGAGACGTTCTGCTTTTTAGCTGGCGCCAATGATTCTGTGGGTATTAGCTCTTCTGGCGGCATAAAGTAATATCATTTTACCATTCCAAAAGCCCAACCACAATTCTTGTTGAAAAATAAAAAAAATGAGATAGTGATCACATGGGCTCGTAGCTCAGCTGGTAGAGCACTCCCATGGCATGGGAGGGGTCAGGGGTTCAAGTCCCCTCGGGTCCACCCTTTAATAAACTTAAGGTAAACCGCTTGTCCAAAGACTAAAAAAATGAGATAGTAAACAAACGGGCCCTTAGCTTAGTTGGTAGAGCGCCGCTTTTGCAAAGCGGAGGTCATCGGTTCGAATCCGATAGGGTCCACTTGACAAAAATTGGGGTATATGCTAAGATAGTAGGTAGAGGCTCACACTGTGTGGGCCGTGAGTAGCGCAACACAATCTAGGGGAGATATTTGAAATGAAGAAAGCGAAGGAGAAATTCGACACGATTCACGGCGCCCAAGCCACCTTTCTGGCCAGCCTCGCGCTGGTACAGAATAACAGCTTGCCCGGCTACCGGGTAAGCGACTACGTCATCGAGCAGGCCGCGAAAGCCTGCAACGAGGACGCGAGTGACGCCAACCGGATCGAGTCCTGGCAAAAGGCCAAGGAGGCCCTCGAGGCCGGGATCAGGAATTACCTGGCCAAAGCGGAGGAGAAGCGCTTCCACTTCGAGCTCCGCCGACTTGAGAAGATGAGGGTCCACAAGGATCTCATCAATCAAGTCGAGGCAAGCTTGACCAAGTTGGCAAGCCACGTGGCGAGCCAAAACTTCGGCCTTGCCGCGGCCATCGTACTGTACCAGGCCGTCGACGCCGACATCCGTCGGGTCGAGAACGTCCGCGCTCGTTTGGCTCCAGTCAAAGAGCGTCAGGCGATCGAAAAGGCCCAGCGTGAGCGGCTGGAGTACCAGTCCGCAGCCCACAAGAGCTGGGCAGGTCGACTGGCCCCATACTTGACTCCGGTCAATTTGCCGGAGCTAAAGAAAGATCTGGCGGGAGTATTTACCGCCGTCGCTTAATCCCCCATTACATCAAGACCCACTACTGTCGTAAGATAGGAGTGGGTCTTATTTTTTGTTATAATAGATTTGGATTTGACTTCATCCGAGAGAAAGGAGAGTCGGTATGAAAAACATTTTCAGCACAGCGGCCATCCTGTTGATCGGCCTAATGCTCGTTGGTTGCCCGATTGTCGGCCCAGCGACAGGGTTAAACACCATCTTGGTGGTAAATGAGTCCACCTTCGTCATCACCGAGATCTACATCTCGCCCGTCGACTCGCCAGAGTGGGGACCCAACTTGCTCGGCGACCCCTTATTGCCCGGCGAGACAACAACGATTTTTGCCGCTGATGATTGCTATGACTTTTTAGCCGTCAGTTATACGGGCGATTACACCGGCAACTCCACCTGCCTATATGGCGGCGAGGTCATCACTTGGACCTTTTTTAACACCAAGTCCATCGACGGACTAGAGAGCAGTCTGGGCTAGATCTAGGATTTTATTTTTTAGGGCGCCAATTGGCGCCTTTTTTATTCAGCCAGAGGGACTGCTAGCACCAGCTCCCCCTCAGCCAAGCCGGACACCACCTCGACGAGCCCACCATCGCCGGTTTGGCCGGTTACAATATCGCGCGTGGAGACATTATTACCGTCTTTAACTTGCACTGTCGCCCTGCCGTCGACTTGGCGCGCCACGGCATAAATCGGCACCACCAGCACTGCCTCTTTTTTGGCTGTCTCAATGATTAAATTGGCGCTTAAGCCGGTTTTAACCCGGACATCATCGGTTTTTAACGACACTTTGATTTTAAAATTAGGCACGCCATCGCGGATCGTCTCACCCTGATCAATCGTCGACACTTGGCCGGTAAAAGTCTCGCGCGGCAAAGCGTCAAAAGTGATTTTAACCGGATTCCCGACCGCCACTTTGGTGATATTGACTTCCGGGATATAAGATTCGATTTCAAAGTTTTTATTGTCGGCAATAACCGAGGTCAATATCTCGTTAGCCTCCACACTCTCGCCTATGCGGGCCTCCTGTTTGGTTACTAGTCCGGAGAGCGGCGCCCGGATCAAACCTTTGCCAATTTCCGCCTCGATTTTAGCGATACTGGCCCGAGCGCCATCGACCACCCCCTCTTGGATGGCCACATTAGACGGCGCGGCGCTATGAGTCTCAATCGCGGTCGACAAACTGCTTAGCGCGGAGTTAATCGTCTCTCGGGCCTCGCTAATCGCCTCTTCATTGGCTAAATTATCCAAATAGTTAACAGCAAACGAGAGATCAGCTAAAAATTTTACAAATTGGTCCAAATAAACTTCCGCCTTTTTAGCCAACTCTACGATATCGGTGGTACCGGCGGCCAACTCTTTTTCCCAATTGGTTAAATTCCGGACTGCCTCCCGCCGCGAGGTAGTCAAGCGCTCGCGCAAAGACGAACCTTGAAAGTCGATTACTAAATTGGCACTCGACCATTCCGGACTGTCGTACAGCTCGTCGATCGTCGTGCCCATTACCGTGTCCGCAGTAGAAAAGGCTTTGGTCACGCTGTTAGTTAGCACTCGGTCGGCATCGGCTAAGGCGATTTTATAACTCTCTAACTTGGCCTCGGCTTGGCGGAGCGTGGCCTCGGCGCTTGCGCGCTCGGCCAACAAGTCGGCTTGATCCAAAGCGGCAATCGTTTCGCCAATATATACTCGCGCTCCCGGCTGTTTATAAACCCCGGCCACCCGTCCGCTTTTGGCAAAGGAGAGATCGGCTTGCCCGAGAGCCCGGAGTTTGCCACTGGCCGGCACTGTTTGGACCAAATCTTGGCGCACCACCTTGATCGTCGCTTCACCATTGCCCGAGCGTAAATAAACAAAACCCAAAACCACGAGGAGCCCTACCGCGCCCGCAGAGATAATTTTAGGATACTGCCAAAATAAGTTTTTTAATTTAAGCATGCGAGATTTTACTGTAGCACATCCGAGATAATCCGTCCATCATCCAAAGTGACGACTCGCTCCGCCAGTTTGGTGTAATCCGCCTCGTGGATCACCATTACAATCGTCTGCCCCTGGCGATGCAGATCTTTAAAAAGCTCGAGTACTACCTGCGCCGTCTCGCGATCCAAGTTGGCGGTTGGCTCATCGGCAAAAATAATCTTTGGCTCGTGAGCAATCGCCCGCGCAATACTTACCCGCTGCTGCTGGCCGCCCGAGAGCTGACTCGGCAGATTCTCCAGCCGATCGCCCAAACCGATTTGGGTCAACGCCCGAAGCGACCGCTCCGCCGCCGCCCGATACGAGAGACCTTGCATCAAAAGCGGCACCATGACATTTTCCAAAGCGCTAAGCTCGGGCAATAAGGCGTAATCCTGGAACACATAACCCAATTCGTAAAGACGGAAGCGCGTCCGCTCGTTGTCGTCGAGAGCCAAAATGTCGGTATTGTCGATAATAATCTCACCGCTATTGGGCCGATCAAGCAGGCCTAATTGGTAAAGCAGGGTGCTTTTGCCCGAGCCGGAGCGCCCGGTAATGGCTAAAAATTGGCCGGCCGGCACCGTTAAACTCAACTCCTTAAGCACCACCAACTCACCGTCGCCTGACTCGTATTTTTTGATTATATTGGTAGCTTTGATCATAAATTTGTTAACGGCCCAAAATGGCATCTAGGGTATTTTGCTTGACCACGATCCGCGCCGGGATATAGCCGGCAATCAAGGTGGCGATCATCAGCGCCAACATCCGCAAAATGGTGCCGCCGACCGTCGCCACCAAGATCCCATCGCTAAAGGGGAAGTCGATCGGATGCGCCGCCAAATAGGGTTGGAGTACGCCAAATAAAATGATCGCGCCAAGCAAGGTACCCACGCTGGCGTAAAAAAGCGACTGGATCACGTAGGCACACTCGATTACCACGGCATCAATACCGATACCTTTTAAAATGCCGATGTACTTACGGCGAGTGATCGCATTAATAAAGATGACAATAAAAATGGTAATCGAGGCCACCACCAAACCGATTGAGCCGATCATATTGCCAAGCAGGGCAAAGGTGTCTTTGATATCTTTTAAAAACTTAGGTTGGGCATCAAGCCAGGTCTGGACCTTGGCCCGCTCGCCGGCCCCGGTCGCCAAAATAGCCTGCTTGGCGACATCGGCGTCGGCTCCAGGCTTGAGACGGACGGCGATCTCGTCAACATTGTAATCATCGCGCCCGATCATCGGACGCAATTGGCTGTCGACCATAAAGACGCGTCGGCCGATCTCATCGACCTTGCCATGGAGTATGCCCTTAACCGTAAACTCCCGGGTATTGCCATTGATAACCAAACGGACCTTACTGCCCACCTCCACATTGTCGAGCAATTGCAAACCCGGCGAGTCAATCGGCAAATATTTGCGCAGTAGTTGATAGCCAATCAAAATCTGATCGTAATCTGACGGCGAGAGATACTCGCCCTCGGTTACCAAGTCGGAGATGCCGGTGGCGATATCCTCGTCGAGCGGATTAATGCCGGTAATAATCGTACCGGCACTCTCGATGGGATCGCGCTCATTGATCCGCGTCTGATAATTGGCCTCGATGGTTCCCGCCTCCATGTAGCGCGCCGTAGCACTCTCCGTCCACGGCAAGCTTTTAATCAAAGTTACCAACTCGGGACTATGCTCGATGTAAGTTTTTTGTTTTAAAGTGGAGATGATGATGTCGCCGGTATAGCGCTCGCGATACGTCTCCTCCGAGCCCTCGATGAGGCCGACTAAAATGCCGCTCACCACTACTAAATTTAGAAAAGTCAGCGCCATCACAAAAATAATCAGTATCGTGCTCCAGCGCGAGCTCCGTTTGACTTGGCGAAAGGCCAAAAACCAGCCGATCGTCACAGCCGTCCAAAAGTAGCGCCACCCCCTTAAACGTCGCAGTTTAGTCATTGAGAGCTAATCTTAGCACATGATCCAAAAAATGCGGATACTCCACGCCGACAGCCTGCAAGGCCTTAAGCAAGAGCGACTCGCTGGTCATACCGGGTAATGAGTTAGTCTCGATGATGTAAACCCCCCGCGGCGTGACAATAAAATCCGAGCGGGAGTAATGAGCCAAGCCGAGTGTTTGATGAGCCAAAGCGGCTTGACGCGACAACTCGGCCTTTTCCGCCGCGGTAAAAGTGCCGGGGCAGATCTCTTTGGTAGCGCCATTGTATTTATCCTCATAATCCCACACCGCCTTGCCGGCCGGCCGGCGGATCTCAATTGGCAGTAAGGCATAGATCGGCTCGCCTCGCAGTCCCTCAACCACCCCAACTGTTGCCTCTTTGCCGCGCAAATACTCCTCAACCAGCACATTGTCGGTATGATTAAGACAAGATTTAATAGCATCAATCAATTGATGTACGGTTTTGGCCAAAAACAAGCCGAGCGAGGAGCCGCGATCAGCCGGCTTAACCACCCAAGGTGGCGCTACCCGCTTAAAAATATCGGGCGCCACTAAATGCAGATCCTCGCCGGCCTTTACTACTCGACCTTGAGGCACTCGGAGTCCGGCTTTGGCAAACAAATTTTTACTGGTCGGCTTGTCCATAGCAAGCGCCGAGGCCAGGTGGCCGGCGCCGGTGTACTTGACTCCCAAGTCGTCAAAAATTTTTTGGATCTGGCCGTCCTCGCCAAACTCACCGTGCAAGGCGTTAAAAAAGACATCAACGCTTTTAGCGGCAAGAGCCGGGGTGGTGGGCAGTCCGCCCAAATGCCATTGGCCGTCTCGGGTAATTAAAATATCGCGACCCGAGTAATGAGGGGGCAAATGTTTGAGCACACTACTGCCGGTCTTAAGCGAGACCTCATACTCGCCGCCTAAACCGCCTCGGACCACTCCCACCCGGACCGCCGCCATAACTTTATTTTAAACTACCTAATTTAGCGACCACGTCGTCTAAAGTAAAATTGGCTTTGATTAAAAAGTCGGTGGCGCCTAGTTTTTTGGCCTTATCGATATCCTCGCGCTGGCCCAAGTTGGAAAAGACAACTACTGGCACGCCCTTGATTGCGCCGTCGTCTTTGAGCTTCTCTAAAACCTCAAAACCGCTTTTGCCGGGCAAGAGTAAATCAAGCAAAATGGCATCCGGTTTTTCTTTGGGGATCAGGTCGATGGCTTTGTCACCGTTCTCGGCTACAGCCACCTCGTAACCCTCCTTCTCCAAACGTTTAACGGTGAGCGAGCGGAGAAACTCGTCGTCCTCAACAATAAATATTTTTTTGATCGCCATATTTGGAATTTAAACTGATATAGGCCGATTATACCACAGCCGGGCCGGCAAGCGGTAGTGAGAGATGGAAAGCGGCCCCGCCGCCGGCAGAGTTGACGGGACTCTCAAACCACATTGCCCCGCCATGGGACTCAATAATATCTTTGCAGATATAAAGCCCCAGACCGCTGCCGTTGGGCTCCAGCGCCACCGCATTGCCCGCCCGAAAAAACTTGCTGAAAATTTTAGATTGGTCGGCCGGCGGGATACCAATGCCACTGTCGGCCACCACCAGCTCCAGGCTCGGTGTCGGACTATTAAGCGCCGTATCAATAAGCGAGACTTTAACCTCGCCCGCCGCGGGCGTGTATTTAATGGCATTGTCGAGCAAGTTTTCGACTACCATCCGGAGCTTGCCGGCATCAGCCTTAAGCATAGGCAGAGCCTTGTCGGGACTCTCAAATTTAACTGCAATTTTTTTGCTTAGGGCCTGCGGCTCGAACTCCTTAACAATATTTTGGACCAAAAGCTTGAGATCAACCGGGCTAAGTGCCAAGGCCTCTGGCGTGGAGCTCGGCGCATCAACCAACAACAAATCGTTCACAATCCGGATCATCCGCTCGGTGCTCGACAGCCCCTTGTCGATAAAAGATTTTTGATCCTGGGTGATGGGGCCCAAATCGCCCTTGGAGAGCATGTGGAGGGTCCATTTAATAGCCGCCAGCGGCGTGCGCATCTGATGGGCCGTCACTGAAACAAATTTAGACTTGGCCTCCTCAAACCCCTCCAAACGATTGGTGGCAAACTTAGCCTCAAGCTCGCGGCTCGAGAGCTCCCGCTCGCGGCTCGAAAACTCGCTTTGCACTTTGGCTTGAGTAAGCTCTTTATGCGCCTCCACCTGCTTGATTACAAATTGCTCGCGCTTTTTTAACTCATTGCGCTCATGCATCACTCGCGCCAACTCAAGCAGCGCCAGCACTAAAAAGATATACGGTGCCAAAACAATAAGCGCCGATATGGTCATTAACCATTAGTATAACATCCGGCGGCGGACCTTTCTATGATAAGACAGTGCAAAACTGTGGGCCAAAGCATTGGCCTTGATAATCGCCGTCTCGTATAAAGCGACTAACTCTTTAGTGCCTTTGAGCTCGCGGGGGCGATGACGCTCGTCTTTGGTTACCGCCACCGCCGGCCAATTTACCCCGGCCTGACTTAACACCGCTTTAGCGGCATTAAGTTGAGTCACTCCGCCATCCACCACAATTAGCGCCGGAGCCGGCCACTCGGGGTGCGCGAGGCGCCGCTCGAGCATCTCGCGCAAATTGGCGACATCATTGTTTTTAGATTTTAACTTGAATTTACGGTACTCGCTCGGGGTTGGCTCATTATTTACCACTACCGTCATTACCCCCACAGTATCACTACCGGCCGTGTGCGCCACGTCATAAGCCTCAACTCTCACTTGGTGAGAGCCGTCCTGAGTCTCCTCGAAGGGCTCTCTTATCAACGCCACATCTTGAATATGCTGGAGAGCGTAAAGTTGATTGCGCACTTTGGCCGCTTGCTCAAAATTTTGCGCTTTGGCAAGCGCCTTCATCTCGCGCTCTAAATTTTTAACCACTTTACCGGTCTGGCCGCTCAAAAATAAACTTAAGTTTTTGATAATCTTTTGATAATCTTTTTGACTGATCTCACCGGTGCACACGCCCGGGCACAAACCAATCTGCCGATTAAAACAAGCTGTGCCCCGTGGCGTATTCGCTTTACGGGGGCTACCCCGTAAAATGACTACATCACGGGGTAAACACTGATCCCTGAATGGGAAAATTTTACGAATTAATTTTAACGCCACTTTTAACTCACTCGCTTTAGGAAACGGGCCAAACAAATGTAAGCGACTCGAAGAAAAACGATCAGCGTAGGGACCCTCTGGGATAAAGCTGTCGTTTTTATTCAGAGTCGCTGAAATATCTTTCCCCCGTTGCATTAAAACGCGAGGCCAAGGCTCGTTGGTGATGACAATATGGTAAAAACTTTTATCATCCTTTTCTTTGGCATTATATTTAGGCTGATGCTTTTTAATTAAATTAGTCTCCAGTAAAAGCGCTTCCAACACCGAGTTGGTCGCTTGCCATTTTAAGCTGGTGGCCTGCTCAAGCATCGCCACCAAGCGTGGGCCGCGGGTGTCGCCCAAGTCGCCGTTAAAATAACTGCGCACCCGGTCTTTAAGCGAAGTGGCTTTGCCAATATACAAAACCGTCCGGCCTTTATAAAAAAAGTACACCCCGGGCCCCTCCGGCAAATCATATTTCTTAACCCGTTTTAGATCCATTTGACAAATATACTCTATCTCACTATAATTCACAACAGAACAACCAAACCTTGAGGAGATCTTTAAATGATTGATCTAATTTACGCATTTTTGACCAATGAATGGGATCGGATTCTCATTGGGGTAATTTTGCCCCTAGCTTTCGTGTCTGCGATATTGATTTATGGTGCATACCGCGAGAGAAAAGAGTCTAAAACAAATTAACTACTGAGTGTAATTTAGACATCGTACCCTGAGGCGTTCTCTACTTGAGTAACGCCTCTTTTTTATTTTAGCCGTTATCCCACGATCGTAGATTAATGACTAAAAACCATTGTTCCGTAATAACGTATATACGGAATTACGGAACATGTGGATACTAAAATTATTTACTTCTTTTTTAACGCGCGTTTTAGATACTTGGCGGTATGGGAGCCGGGGGCGTAAGCTACTTCTTCAGGAGTGCCGGTGGCGATTATTTGGCCGCCTGCGGCGCCGCCCTCTGGACCCATGTCGATAATATAGTCAGCCGATTTAA
>CAZZPK010000003.1:0-92848 GCA_964655995.1 uncultured Candidatus Saccharibacteria bacterium | reverse complement strand
CGGCGAAACTCGCAGCAGTTTTTGAGGCAGGATTTCCAAGCGCAAAGCATAGTGACCCTACCGGGAGTCGAACCCGGCTTTGAAGCTTGAGAAGCTTCCGTCCTAACCGATAGACGATAGGGCCGTTTGATTGACAACAGAGGTAAATATAGCATATAATCCAGGACGGAAGCAATAGTAAATATGGATTTTTAACATGGGAGGATAAGGTTATGGTTATGCTAGGAGAGTGGTCAGAGTTTTGGACTGGCGCCGGAATTATTGGCGCCCTAGTCAGCCTCATTGTTATCTGGTGGTCATACCACCAATTCAAGGAACGCCAGAGGCGCAGCGAGTTTTTGCTAAAATGCGCCCGTGATTACCCTTGGGATAAAGCCGAGACTTTTTTCAAACACCTCGGCTTGCTCCCCTATTTACACTTTCAGCCCCTGCGCCTGGCACGCAAAATAACGGACGAGGCCTTGGCGGCGGCGCTATGGCGCATCATTGTCGAATGGGACAAACGATCTCCAGATGTCCCTATCGATTTAATTTTGGCCGAATTCCAAAAAGCCAAAAAACCGGGATCATTTCACGCTTTTGCCGCCTTGATCTGCGAACAAGGGTCAAGTATTGAAGAATCCCGGGAGTTACTACAGCGCTTTCGCTTTGCTTACGACGACTATTGTCTCGAGCAAAAAATGAGGCGCGAATTGGCTAGGGAGGCAAAGCGCCGCCAAGATGAGGAAAAACAATGGGCGGAATTTGTCCGAATGTTTCGCGATCCTCTCAATCGTCCCGCCGTAGCGAACACGAGTCAGCGCAAGGAGGAATAATGAAAGCTATCCTGGTGATGCTCATTTTTGCCATTTCGCTTTGGCTCATGAGCCGGCCACAACCGCGCTAAGCATTAAACACCGTCCCCTTGGGGGCTCCGGTGTTTTCTTTTTACCGATTTTGCCAGGCGGCTTCTTGGCGACATAACAGTTTTTCCTTATCTTCCGGATTAGCCATCACCTCCTCCACCACTTTTTCCATTCTCATCCCCTGCGATCCCTTGATCAAAATAACATCTCCTCTTTTGATTAAATTTTGTAATGCCCGGCCGGCTTCAAGCGCAGTATCAAAATATTTGATATTTTTGGGAGACAACCCGGCCGCAAGCGCCCCCTCGCCGGTAAATTTGGAGCGGAGACCGACTAAAAGCAGCCAGTCGCAAACCTCGCCGGCGCGCCGGCCAATCTCGCGATGCGCCTCCATGGTGTACTCGCCGAGTTCGAGCATATCGCCCAAGACGGCCACCTTGCGGCCGCCGGCGCCGGCCTCCGCCAAAGTCCGCAAAGCGGCCTGCACCGCCGGCGGAGCGGCGTTATAACTGTCATCGATAATCAGGCTGTTTTTGATCCCCGGGATAAGCCGCGTTCGGCCGGCCGGCGAGCGGTATTTTTTAAGCGCGGCTACCGCCGGCTCAAGCTTAAAGCCAAGACCGTAGGCCACCCCCAAAGCAGCGAGCCCGGGATACATTTGCTCCTGGCCCAATGTCTCAACCAATTCCAGCAAATAATGCTTGGTCTCAATGTGGGCAATAAAACTGCTACCGATTAGCTTGTCTTTGTCGTTATAATTTAATTTAAAATCGGCGCCGCGGACATCAGCGCCCTCTTTAAGGCCATAAGTAATCAGTTTGGGCCGGCGATGATACGGCAAACTCTCCAATTTTTGCGCCAGAGCCTTGATGTTATGGTCATCAATATTTAAGACAACCACTCCGCCCGGCTTGACGGCATAAGCCAGCGACCCCTCCTCCTCCACCAACGCCTCCGGCGAATCGTAAAATTCAAGATGAGCCGTAATCGCCGGCAATGCGGTAACAACCACCGCATCAAAAGAGAGCCATTTGGTTAAACGGGCGGTGTCGCCCGGTCGATCGGCACCCACCTCAAGCACCAGCCACTCAGGATAAGGCGTTTTGATCGCAAGCAGCAAAATCCCCTCGGCGATATTTTTAAGCCAACCCAGTGGATTGTCCCAGGCTGTATCGCAGTCCAAAATAGTTAGCGGCACGCCAAATTCGCTGTTGTAGCTTTTGGCGCTTGCGCGCGTAAAAGCGCGGCTTTTCATCACTAAAGCGACAGCCTCTTTGGCGGAAGTTTTGCCGACGCTACCGGCAATACCGATGATTTTAGGGCGGTAGCGCCTAAGCACCAAGCGCGACTCCCAAGTCAAAATAATTAAGATAAGCTGGCGGAAGAGCGCTTTCATATTTTAAAAAATTAGCGATCAGGCGGAATTGCGTAATATTGTAGCAAAAATTTGGTCAGATTCATAAACGGCTCGGTTAAAGTAGCCGAGGCATACTCGGCGCCAATCGGATGGACTTGAAAGAGAAAGATTATAAATTTAGGATCATAAGCCGGGAAATAGCCAAAAAAGGAGTGCAGGTAGCGGTCGTCATAATAGCCGCCGGTCTCCGGATTGGGCATTTGTGCCGTACCGGTCTTGGCGGCCACACTGTGATGAGTCATCTTGTACGCGCCACCGGCCAAAGCTTGATCGACAACATTAACAAGCATGCGGGTGATCTCCTCGCTGGTCTCCGGCTGCAGCACTCGGCGCGGCGCGGCCGGCGCGATATCGGTGGCCAAGCCTGTTTGATAGCGGATACTCTTAACCACTTGCGGCGTAACGAGCAGGCCACCATTACCTAAACTGGCTAAAGCTCTAGTGATCGCAATCGGCGTCCAAGCAATACCCTGGCCAAAAGAGGCTGTGGCATACTCCACCTCCCGGCTGGAATAAAGATTTTGCGCCAAACCAACAGCCTCATCGGGCAAGTCAACACCTGTCGGCTCTTTGATACCATAGCTAAACATGTAATCGCGCAACTTTTCCTTGCCGATTTTTTGCGAGACAAACACCATACCGGTGTTAAGCGACTGATTTAATACCTCCTGCATTGAGACGGTGCCGCGGCCCTTGCCGTCAAAGTTTCTAATCGTCCGACCATTTAGAACCACAAAACCGGTATGGTCAGTGTAAGTAGTAGCCGGCTTGATCACATTAAGATCGAGTCCGATCGCCATTGCCAGCGGCTTTACAATTGAGCCCATCTCATAAACCTGACTGACCAATGGATTGCGGACTATCTCTAGCGACTCCTTTTTTCCCCCGGGATCAAAATCCGGCGAGGCAGCCAGAGCGATAATGGCGCCGGTTTTAGGGTCCATAATAATGCCGCCGGCCAGTGCCGACTGCCAGCGCTCTCGGACCAAGCCTAGTTCCGACTCAAGCATAGTTTGGACCTTGGGCTCAATGTTGGTAATAATATCGCCGGCGACATCTCCTTTATTACTCGTTAAACTACCCTTAAGGCCCAAAAAGATTTCGGCAAAAAAATTGACAAAGGAACCGCTTTGCACCCGCGAGAGCACCGGCTCATATTGGCGCTCCAAACCATAGCGGCCAGCGTAATCATCGCCGCGAAAAGCCATAAACCCCAAGACGTGGGAGCCGAGGCGTCCGGCCGGGTAATGGCGCCATCGCTCTTTGGCCACCAACACACCATCCAATTTTAAATTAGCGATGGCTGTTGCCGTCGGTTCCGGCAAGCGGTTGGCAATAGTCTCATAGGAATTGTTTTTGTCGCCAACTTTAAAAATAAAATCGTCGTATTTGAGCGGTATAAAATTGGCCAGAGTCTGGTACAGGGCGGCGGCATCTTTGACCCGCGGCGGCTGGACCTCCACCCAATAACCCTGCCTAACGGTGGCGGCGCCAAACAAGCTGCCATCCTTCCAGCTAAAAAAAATGGAACCGCGGTTAAATACTGACCCGGTCGGCTGATAAAACTGCCGATCAGCTTGATTGCTAAGCTCATCTCCGCGAATAATCTGCAAGAAGAACAGGCGGCTCACAAACAGGCCGGCCACCACCACGATAACCAAAGCGAGGATCCTGATTCTAATAGTCGATTTTTCGCTCATTAACGGATTGCGCCTAGGGAGACGATATGCCGATCTTGGGACGAGACAAACACGCCACCGCTGGCCGTCTCTACAAAACCGCGCTCAAGGGCCTTGGCTAAAGTAATATCCGAAGATAAGGCCATATACTCTGCCTCAAGCGAGGCGATCTCGCTTTCCAATTGACTGATATTGCTCTCCCCCTCCTCTAATACAGCGATATTGGAGATGGAGCTGGCTACCAAAAAAACGTACAATGAGCCGAGCAGCAGTACCGCCGCCGCCAAAGTCCACAGCAATATCCTCTCCCAAGCCAAATAAGCGTCGGTCAGCTCGCGGAGATTTAAGTGCTTGGTCATAAAATGTTTTAAAAATTAATTTTTGCTAATTACTCTTAATTGGGCGCTGCGGGCGCGGGGATTTTGCCTGATCTCGGCATACCGGGGCTTAAGGGCGTGCTTGGTAAGCAGTTTGCCGGTCCCACTTGCAACTAACGATTTAAAATAGGTTTTAACGATCTTGGCCTCAAGACTGTGGAAGCTGATTACTCCGAGGCGGCCGCCGGGGGCAAGCCGCCCCCAGGCAGCCGCCAAGCCCTCGCTTAAAGCCTCAAGCTCCTGATTAACGGCAATACGGAGGGCTTGGAAGGTGCGCGTGGCCGGGTGCAAACGAGCATTGGCATAACCCCGGGGCACCGCTCCCCGGACCAACTCAGCCAATTGGGAAGTGGTAGCAATCGGCGCCTCGCGCCTAGCACGAGTGATGGCTTGAGCAATGACCTGGGCGTGGCGCTCCTCGCCATACTCGCGCAAAATCCGCTCGAGCTCCGAGCCGCGCCACTCGTTAACGATCTCATAAGCGGTCAAGCCCTCCTCCGGCAATTGAGCCAAAGTCATCAAGAGCGGCTCGTTAAGCAAGAAAGAAAATCCCCTCCCGGACTCGCTCAACTGATCGGAAGAAAAGCCGAGATCAAACAAGGCCACATCCACCGACTCTATCGCCGCGGCCTCAAGGAGATTAGCCAAACGCCGGAAATTGCCGCGAAGAGCGGTGACTCGGCAGGCCAACCCGGCCACATTTTGACGCGCTTTGGCCAATGAGGCCTCATCAGCATCAACCAGGACCAAATGCCCGTCGACACCCAAATGCTCGCCTAAGGCCCGAGCGTGCCCGCCGGCGCCGGCAGTGGCATCAAGCACCGTCTCGCCCGCTTGGGGCTTAAGATTGTCAACTACCTCTTGTAAAAGAACGGGGGTATGAGCCATCGGCGTTAAAACACTCCGACCTCGCCCAACTTCTCGGCCAAAATGTCGGCCTGCTTCTCCACTTTGGCGGTGTATTCTCGCCAGCGCTTCTCGTTCCAAATCTCGAGACGCACCTGGACGCCGACGACCACTAAGCGATCCTTGAGACCGGCAAACTCTTTTAAAAAGTCCGGGATCAAGATACGCCCCAAAGCGTCGACCTCCACCGGCACCGCCCCGGCCAACATAAAGCGGTTAAAACCGCGGGTGTCAGCCTGACCCATCGAGAGATTGGCCAACTTCTCGGCCACTTTTTGCCACTCGGCCAGCGAGTAAACAAACAAGCAGTTATCCAAGCCGCGCGTTACCACCACCTGCTTACCAAGGTGCTTACGAAAAGCGGCCGGCAAAGCGACGCGTTTTTTGTCATCTAGAGTGTGACGATATTCGCCGATAAGCATGGCCGCTTTTTGTCCGCCCCTTGGCGTATTCCACTTCTTACCACTACATACTAATTATATGCCACTTTCCCCCACTAGCAACCCCCACTTATCCACAGTAAATTTAGACCATTTTAGCCTATTGACATATTTTTTATTTTAGCTATTCTATATTTAGAACAAAAAGGAGAACTGTTATGACTTTTACGAAGTTTGTTGTCGCGGAGATAGGGAGAAATAACAAACCAGAAGATATCCAGAATTTGCTGGAAACATTGATCAATCACCCTGAACGAGTACAGGAGTGGGTTCGTTCAAATCTGGATACCTGGGCAATGAACTATGTTTGGCAAACAGGGCAAACCATACAAATTGACAGCAATTCAATTGATTCAATTGAATGCATAATTGATGAAATAAAAAAGTCTTTCTCTAAACCCACAACCACATAAACCACCCGCCAGCGACAACGACCCAAATCGTCTGTTACGAGGCGGGTTTGTTGTTTTATTAAATATTTATTGTTTTAAATTATTCCATCTGCCAGCGATCGCGGCTAGATGGTATAGTTTAGAATATAGATGTTTTTGGTATTGGGCCATGACACAATATTGACTTTTTATACAAAAAGTACATAATCCGTTTTGGAAGCACCTCAAAAACAAAATGGAGGAGGGCAGATGGATAATAGACCGCTGATTTTGATACTCGAGCGTTCTAATGATTTTACTTACACCAATAATACAGACAGGGATATACTCGCCCTAGTATTAAGGCAACGATTGGGGCTTGATGTCCTAATTGTTGAATCCTGGTTTGATCTGAAAGACACCAGAGGAAACCGCGGGTTAGTCAGAAAACTCAATCGAATCAAAGAAGCCAGAGACTGCGGCCGACTCATTGGTGCAATAATGGCAACAAACGAACTTGAGTTTGAGAAGGGCGTGAATTATCTCCAAAAAGAACTTTTGCCAGGAGTACCGCTCATTTTCGTCAAACCTTTAGACCGACATGAAGATGATTTATGTCCTCAAAAAACAGGAAGCGCGTTGAGTCTGAGGCATCATGATCCTGAGCTACAAGAATGGGCAAGGTCCTTGCAGGCAAGCTGGCGATCGGGCAACTTAGCTAAATTATCACCACCTGCAACTATAGTAAATAAAGAGTACCAACAACAACTGGAAAAAATAAACTCCCTGTCTAAAATACAAAAGAAGAGATTGGCTGACAAATTACTAGAGAGCAATGGATATGCTGTCTCTCTAGGTAATAGTGTTAAGGGGTTTGCTATTCATACCAGCCTCTTAGAATGGCGAATGTCTTGGGGATTTGGTTCCCACAGGAGCTGCATAGATACTCTTTGGCACCATCTTGAGATTGCCCATTTTGAGTATCCTGACCTAAGTCTGAATGAAAAAATGCGTGATGGTGTTGTCTTGTTCGGCCTCCTGTTTACTGATCCACCTGAGGAATTCTCATATGAAGTCATTGTTCTTTATGACTTTAATGAGGCTTCTGAATATGAGACAAAAAGAGTGGTTGATCTTATCGTCGCCGAACATGAATGGCTACCAATTCTTTCGAGCGATTTTGTCACCAGCTAGTGCAAACTAGCTGGTTTATTGTTTTAAATTATTCCATCTGCCAGCGATCGCGGCTAGATGGTATAGTTTTTAAACAAATAAAAACAAGTGATTTTAATTCTACCTAAAATTCTACCTTGGCCGTAAAGTGGGGAAAAAGATTACCTCACGGATGTTTTTGGTGTTGGTGAGGAGCATGGTCAAACGATCCAGGCCGATACCTACGCCGCCGGTGGGCGGCAAGCCATGCTCGAGCGCCTCGAGGAAGGACTCATTGGTCGTCTGGGCCTCGGCGTCGCCGCCGGCTTTAACTTTGTCCTGCTCGGCAAAACGCTCGCGCTGATCCACCGGATCATTAAGCTCGGAGAAGGCTTTAACCAACTCCATCCCCCCAACCACTAATTGGAAGGCGTCTACCAAGTTAGGATTTTTAGCCGAGCGCTTGGCCAGCGGCAAATAATCCACCGGATACTCCACAATAAAAGTCGGCTGGATAATCTTGGGCCGGCATACTTTTTTATAAATATTATCTAAAATTTTAGCCTTACTATCGGCTGGCTCCACTTTTACCCCAAGCTCGCGCGCTTGATCGGCGACCTCCGCGAGCGTCGCCGTAAGCGGCTTAGCTACCCCTGCCCCCTTAAGCAGATCAAGATAGGAGACTTTATTAAACTTAGCGCCAAAATCAATTTCTTGCCCGTCGTAAGTAAGCGTTGTGCCGCCGGTAATCGTTTTAACTATGGTTTTAATAAACTTCTCGACAAATTTTTGCTCCGTCTTGGCGTCGCTGTAGGCCCGATACCACTCAAGCATCGTAAACTCCGGATTATGCGTGGCATCGATCCCCTCGTTGCGAAAGTTGCGCGATACCTCATACACTTGAGGGAAGCCGCCAATAATCATCTGTTTTAAATAAAGTTCCGGCGCGATGCGCAAAAACAAATCAATATCCAAAGCATTATGATGCGTCACAAAAGGCAGCGCGGTGGCCCCGCCCGGCTGAGGCTGGAGCATCGGCGTCTCCACCTCCAAAAAGCCGTCTTTGTCTAATAATTTACGGATCAACGAGATTATTTTAGAGCGCACTACAAAACGCTCTTTGACCTCAGGGTTAGCTAGGCTGTCTAAGTAGCGATGGCGATAGCGCTCATCGGCATCGGCCAAGCCGTGCCACTTGTCGGGCAAGGGGCGCAGACTTTTAGTAAGCATGGCCCAGCTCTCCACTGCCACCGACCTCTCCCCACGATTGGTCGTCATTAAACTGCCACCGACCTCAATAAAGTCGCCAATATCTACTGTGTCTTTAAATAAATTAAACTGCTCGCCGCTAATCTCCCCCTCTTTAAAAAGTGCCTGGATTTTACCGGTGCCGTCGTTTAAGTCCGCAAAAACGAGCGCCCCTTGGCCACGCACCGAGAGCACCCGGCCGGCCACCACCACCCTTTTACCTGCCAAACGGTCAAATTTTTTTAAAATCTCGGCAATCTCATCAGTACGTCCGCTCGAGATTGGATACGCCTCAATGCCGGCCGCTTTAAGGGCCGCTAATTTTTTAAGCCGCTCCGCGCGCAATTCTTCAAGTGAGGCCATTAGGCTTTATTTTATCGCACTAATCGTATAATTAACATCCCCTTTGGGGGTAGAGACGACAACAGTATCGCCCTTCTTCTTCCCCATTAGGGCACTGCCCAGGGGCGATTGATAAGAGATTTTGCCGGCAGTAATATCGGCCTCCTCGGAGCCAACTAAGGCAAACTCCTCTTCCTTACCACCGGACTTCTTAACTGTCACTTTGGAGCCGATCTCCACTTGCGAGTGCGAGCCGCCGCCGATAATCTCGGCGTGCTTTAAAATCTCCTCTAATTTGGCGATCCGGTCCTCAATGTCGGCTTGGCGATCGCGCGCCTCGTGATACTCGGCATTCTCCGAGAGGTCGCCGAGCGATTTGGCAAATTCGAGCTGGGCTGCCACCTCGCGGCGATCCACTGTTTTTAACTGCTCAAGCTCTTTGAGCAAAGCGTCGTATTTTTCCTGCGAGAGATACTCCTTGGCGCTATTCATGGTCGAGACATTATAGCGCAAGACCTAATTTAGGTCAATTTATTTTCAAATACTCCGGGGTGTTTAGGGTCATCCAGTCGAGGAGACCGCGCATCACAAAGACGCCACCGATCAAGTTTTCCCTTGGACCCTTCTCCATCACCACCACAAAGGCGTAACGCGGCGACTCGTAAGGGAAAAATCCGGTAATCCAGGAGTTAACTCGCTCTTTACTGACCCCCAGCTCCGCGGTACCGGTCTTGGCCGCCACCGCCACCGCGCCGATATCCAGACCTTTAGCCGTCCCCTCTTTAACGCCCAGGCGCATTCCCTCCCGTACCACTTGCCAGGCGCTGGCCGGTGCTTCAATTACTCTAATTGGTTTTACCGTCTCCGTCACTCGGGTAATCCTGGGTGGCAATACTTTGCCGCTATTAGCCACCGCCGATACCACTCGCGCCATTTGGAGCGGCGTTACTTGCATGCCGTATTGGCCGATAGTCGTGTGATAGGTGTCGCCGATACGCCAAGGCTCGCCGTCAAAATTTTCCGCTTTCCACTCCGGTGTCGGGATACTGCCCTCCGGCTCGCTCGCCAAACCGAGAGTAGTCGGCTCACCCAAGCCAAAAAGGCCAAAATATTTAGCCAGCCGCTCAATACCCAAACCGAGCTGCCCGGGGAAACCGCCGCCAATTTGGTAAAAATAAACGTTGGAAGATACCGCCAAAGCCCGACGCATATCCACCACGCCATGCGCCTTCCAATCTTTAAACACGGTTTTAAGTTTGGGATCATAGGGATTGGGCACCGAGAGCTCGCCACTGCTAAAAATGGTTTTCTCCGGCGTAATCACCTTCTCAGTCAGCGCCGCGAGCGCCACCATCGGCTTGACCACCGAGCCGGGAGTATAAAGCCCGGAGACCGCCCGATTCAAAAACGGATTTGATTTGTCTTTAAAATAGGCGGCAATCTTCTCCCGGTCATCGCCTTGGGTCACAATTGTCGGATTATATTCCGGATAACTAATCAGGGCCAATAATTCGCCGGTCTCTACATCCATCAACACGGCCGAGCCGCCACTAAAACCACGCGCTTGGGCCAAGGCCTCGATTTGACGATAAAGCTCGGCTTGGACTCGAGCATCAATTGAGAGCGTGATACTTTGGCCGCTCTCCGGCAATTGCAAGATGTGGTCGGAGGCGACATCGCCGGTGGCATCCACCTCCTCGATTTTAATACCCTTGACGCCCCTTAATTCTTGATTGAAAACTTTTTCGATCCCAACCTTGCCCAAATACTCCTTGGTGGAGTACAAGCCGGTCGCCAATTCCTCCTCGGTAGGATAGCCCAGATAACCTAAGACATGGGCAAAACCACCCTGATCAATGTATTGCCGGCCATTATCATTCCAGGCCAATTCTACATTATTGCGATCGTAAATAATCCCCCGCTCGGGGAAAATGTCGATATGGCGCAAGTGATTGTTTTGACTCCGTTTGGCATAAGCCTCGCCCTTGATAATCTGGAGATAGCCGAGCTGGCCGACAAATGCCAGACAAATAAAAATAAAAAAACCAAACAGCCAATAAAGAGTCGTTTTGGGGATCGGCCGCTCAATCCGCCCCTCAAATTGCTGATTATCAAAAGAGGGCAAATTGCTCGAGTCGAGCATTACCTGATCAGGATCCAGAGGCTCGTAATGGCGCCTACGCCGCCGCAAAAAATCGAAGATGTTCATAGATCTTATTGATTATCACCACCAGCGCCAAAGTAGCCACCGCAAGCCACGGCCAAACAACAGCCTCGCCGGCCGGAGCCGTCCGATACCACCACTCAAACACCAAAACCAAAAACGCCGCTTCAAAATAATAAGGGAGTGTTAATATCGCCGCCCCGAGCAGAGCGGCCGAGAGCCACCATGGCCCCCAAGCCAGAGACAAAAAAATAATCAGGGTAATAAAATGTCGCCAAATCATAGGACGGTTACGGCCGGCAATTCAAAAATATTAAGCGGCGAACGGAATAAAATGGTCTGGAATGGATTTTTAGGATCATTATTGACCGCTCCGACCACTCCCAGCACCGACGGCGTGGTCGTCGGGACGGCGATCACGTCGCCCACCTTAACCTCCACCGTGCGCGGCAAAGAGATAATAAAGTTGCCGCCGCCGCGCCCGGTGGCGAGCGCCGGGATCCGATTGTCGCCGACCAAAACGGCCGTTTCCTCTCCCGGCGAGGACAACAAACGCACTTGGCTGGTCTGGCCGCTGACTCGCGTTACCCGGCCCAGCAAAACATCGTCATGGGCGACAGCCATGCCGGGCGCAATCTCCTTAGTGGCATTATCACGGCCCAAATCGATAATCAAAGTATCGTAAGGTGAGTGATTAGGCTGGCTGATTACCAAAGCGGCCAAACCGGAGCGAGCCGAGTCGGCCCGCCCCCAAGCTGACGCGAGTGCCCGCCACTTGGCCAGCTCAGCATCTTTAACGACCAATTGGGTTTTTAACTCATCAGTCTCGGCTTTAAATGAGCGATTCTCCGCAATCAGCGTCCGGCGCGTTTTGCCCACCTCGGCCAAAACATCAATCCGGGCATCGGCCGCCGCGCCGGCCAGCCACAGCGGCCGCGACCACCAAGCCAAGACGCCAAACAGCCGCCATCCGGCCCAGCCCAATACCAAAATCAAAACCGCTAGCCCGGCAATCAATGCCCATTGCCTTGCCCGCTGTTTTAAAAAAAATTTGGTTAAATTATCGCGCTGGTAATTGGTCTTCATTATCAAGTAGAATATCACGATAAGCGTTAATATCCTCAAGGATAACTCCGGTGCCGCGGACTACGGCCGTCGTCGGCTCGTCAACCAGGATTACCGGCAGGCCAAGCTCTTTCTCGAGCAATGCAGGGAGACCCGTCAACAAAGCCCCGCCACCCACTAAAATGAGCCCTCGATGCATGATGTCGGCGATCACCTCCGGCGGCGTGGTCTCCAACACCTCTTTGATCGCCTCAATTAATAAATTAACCGAGGGCATGATCGCCTCGCGGATATCGCTGTCGGTAACGATAACCTCGCGCGGCAGGCCGGTCACCAGATCGCGGCCGCGAATTGAGGCCTCCTCCGGCTCTTTGCCCTTAATCACCGAGCCAATGGCCATTTTGACATCCTCGGCCGTCCGCTCGCCCAATAAAATTTTAAACTCGTCCCGGATATAAGAAATAATATCCTGATTAAGATGATCGCCGGCCACATGGAGATTGCGCGACTTGACGATACCGCCCAAGGACAACACCGCAATATCGACGGTACCGCCGCCGATATCTACCAACATCGTCCCCACCGGATCATGCACCGGCAAACGGACGCCGAAAGCGGCGGCCATCGGCTTTTCAATAATATGGACGGTGCGGGCGCCGGCATTGCGCGCCGCGTCGCGCACTGCGCGACGCTCAACATTGGTAATGCCCGAAGGGACGCTGATCACCACCCGCGGGCGGAAAAATATTTTACCGGGTATTTGCGCCACGGCCTTTTTCATAAAATAAGCGAGCATCTCCTCGGCCACCTCAAAATTGGAGATCACGCCGCCGGAGAGTGGCTTAACCGCGCTGATGTGCGCCGGCGTCCGGCCGATCATTTTGTTGGCATCGGCCCCCACCGCCACCACCCGGCCGGTTTTTTGATTTAAAGCCACAATCGAGGGCTCAAGCAAGACAATACCGTGCCCCTTAACGTAAATTAAGGTGGTGGCTGTGCCCAAGTCGATCCCCAGATCGTGGGAAAACATTTCATACCAGCGTTTAATCATAAAGCTAAAATGCGGGCCGGTACCTCGCTAATGGGCACCGACTCCGTCTTGCCTTGAGAGCGGTCAAACCACTCCACCGCCTCAAGCGCGGCGGTTTTGGCACTTAACACCAAGCGCACTGGAATGCCAATCAAATCGGCATCGCCAAATTTTTCCCCGGCGCTAAGTTCGCGGTCATCAAAAAGCACTTCTGCCCCTTGGGCGACCAACGTTTCGTATAAAGCGCGAGACTTGGCGTGTACCGCCTCATCATTGCCCAAAGCAAGTAAATGGACTTTAAACGGTGCCACCGCCTTGGGCCAATTAAGGCCGCTATCGGTGCCGGTCAACTCGGCAATAGTGCCAAGCAGCCGCGTTACCCCTAGGCCGTAACTGCCCATCACCACCGGTAGGCGCTCGCCGGTCTCGGTGCTGTAAGTCAAACCCAGAGCCTCAGAATATTTGGTACCTAATTTAAAAATATTACCAACCTCGATCGCCGTCTCTTTAACCAATTCTTGTTCCTCAAGACCAAGTTCGGCCAAAACATCAGGGCCGTAAACCTCCTCGTTGATCGCGATCTCTTTATCGCGCGACAAGTAAATGGTGTCCTCGCCGGCCGGGCATACCGCTTGGAATTCGTGGCTATATTTGCTGAAGGTACCACCTGAAGCAAAAGTTAAAAAAGTTTGCGCCCCGATGCCCACCCGGTCAAACACTCGTCGATAAGCCTCTTTGGCTTGATCGTAAAAAGCGTCCAGGCCGGCCTGGTCGACATTAAATGAGTACAAATCCTTCATCAAAAACTCGCGCCCGCGCAAAATGCCACTTTTGGCCCGCGCCTCATTGCGGAACTTGGTCTGGATTTGATAGACATACGCCGGCAGGTCGCGGTATGACTGGATATGATCAGCCATCAATTTGGCCAGTGGCTCCTCGTGGGTAAAACCCAAACCGAGCTCGGTATCATTTTTTAATTTGGTTTTAAACCAATTGTCGACCACCTCGTCGCTCCAGCGGCCGGAGGCCTGCCACACCGCTGGATCCTGGAGCGCGGCCAAACGGAGCTCCTGGCCACCGATTTTGTCCATCTCCTCGCGAATAATCTGACTGATTTTATCGAGCACCCGCAAGCCCAAAGGCAAGAGCACATAAACCCCCGCCAGCGACTTGGCAATAAAACCTCCGCGGATCAGGAGTTTGGCGTTTTTAGCCAGCTCGTCTTTGGGGTCCTCTCGGCGGACTTTGGTAAACAGCTTGGATTGCAACATATCCTCCTATCTTAACCCAAAACCGACTTTGGTCAAAAAGTACCTAAAACAATCGGCTGATGTCGTGCCAGGTGACGACCAGCATCAAGCTGATCAGTAAAATAAAACCGAGTAAATTTAAAATATTGGCGACTTGCGGCTTAATCGCCGAGCCCTTGATCGACTCGATCAACACAAACAACAGCCGTCCGCCGTCGAGCGCCGGGAACGGGATCAAATTAAGCACCGCCAAATTGATGGAAATAAAAGCGACAAAAGACAGCAAATAAGCAAAGCCGAGCGTCCGCGCATCGCCCACCAAACCGGCCAGGCCGACCGGTCCGGTCACAGCGCTAAGCGAGGCCTCGCCTGCAACCGCTTGGAGTAATAATTGCCACAAACCATTGACCGTTAATACCGTTAATGAGCCGGTCATTTTAAGCGCCTGCCATGGCGCTTGCCACCAGGCAAAGGAGGTTACTCCCACTTGCCCTAAAACTACGCCGAGAGCTGGCTGTCCCGGAGCCTCGGTAATAATGCCGGTGGCCGGCGTGGCCGAGATATTTTCCCGCTCGCCGGTCGGACGCTCAATGGTAATCACGAGCGGGTCGTTTGCTCGGCTGATAAATTTAATCGCCTCATCGGCGCCAGTTGGCGCGAGCTCCTCCCCGCCGCGACCAAGGGCGATAATTTTGTCGCCCACTTTGAGGCCGGCCTCATCGGCCGGCGTACCGGGCACCACGGTTAAAATGGTCAAGTGCGAACCCGCCACTTGGGCGCCGGCCGGCAAATCATCAACACTCATCGGCACACCGATACCCAAAGCCAGCGCCAAAAAAAGCCAGGCTAAAATCATATTGGCCACCACACCAGCTACCAAAACAGCCGCTTGAGTTAATTTGGATTTGGCTACCAAACTGTCACCGGCCGGCATAACGCCCTCCGGCAACTCCTCCGGTGTCTCGCCAAAGATCCGGACAAAACCACCAAACGGGATCAAATTAAGCGAATATAAAGTATCGCCCCGTTTAAAACTAACCAAGCGCGGCGGAAAGCCGAGACCAAACTCGTCGACCCTGATCCCCGACCACTTAGCCACTGCAAAATGGCCCAACTCGTGGACAAAGACGAGTAATGCCAAAATGATTAAAAAAATAACAACGGTCATTCGTTTAAAATCTCAGACTCGCGCTTGGTCGCCGCCGCCTCCAGCTTGTCATTGGCCTCATCGACTAATTTTTGCAATTCGGTTTTATGGCGGCGCTCGTCATCCTCGCTGATCTGGCCCTCTTTGCGCTTGCCGGCCAAGTCAGACAACACCTTCTCCCGCTCTTGGCGGATGGAAATTTTGGCTTCCTCCAATTTGGTTTTTAAGGTCTTAACCAGCAGTTTGCGCCGCTCCTCGGTGAGCGGCGGAAAATTAAGCCGCAAACTGGCGCCATCAGCCACCGCGCCGACCCCCAAGTTGGCGGCGGCAATGGCTGTCTCAATGGCTTTGACTTGGCTTTTATCCCAGGGAGTAATCCGGAGCGTCCGAGCATCCTCAATGGAGATATTGGCCACATGCTTAAGTGGTGTCATAGTGCCGTATGACTCCACGACAACATTATCGAGCAAGGCCGGCGTGGCTCGGCCGGTGCGCAGCGCCGCCGACTCTTGATTAAACCAATCGGCAATCGCCGCCGTCCGCCCACTAAAAGACGTAAAAGAATAAGACATTAGATTTTATTTAGTTTGATTGTAAGCTACCGGCAGGACCAGTGCAAGCTCCTCGAGCAGTAATTTAGGGACGCTGCCCGGTATCGTGAGCAAATACCGCGCGTGCGCCACCGCCTCGCCGGCCCGGGGAGTCATATTGGGGGCCAGCTCCTTCTCCAACAAAGCGAGCCAGCGCTCGAGCTGGGTCCGACGCAAAAGATGATCGCTCTCGGCCAAGAGCGGCTCAATGAGCGCCAAGCGTTTGGTCGGCGACGCTGCTAAAAATTGTTGGGCCAAACGATATAACTCGCCTCCCTCGCCAGGCCACAGGCCGGTCTCAATTACCCTGACCCGCGAAAGCAAAGTGGGTAAAATCTCGGTTTGCCCCTCGATAATAAAAAAGAAATGGGCAGCGCCGGCCGGCTCCTCCAGCGTCTTAAGTAAAGCGTTTTGGGCCTCCCGCAATAAAGCCGAACAAATGATGACAAAAAACTTTTTGCCTCCGGCCAGCGGCTGACGCGACTGCAAAACCGCAAGCTCCCGGCTGGCCTCAATACTCAAGCGCTCGTACTCCCGCAAATGGAAGTCGGGGCAACTGGTGACCGGCGCCCCGCCCAGCCAACGCTCGCTGATCAGCCGGAGCAAAGCCTCCCGGACCAAAACCCGATCGCCTTTTAAAATGTAAGCATGATGCCAATCGCCGGTTGCAAGCATCGATAAAGAATCCATTTTACTTTGAGATAATGCTTTTTTTGTAAGTATCCAAATGCTCAAGCGCAATGCCCGTCCCCTTAACCACGCAATAGAGCGGGTCGGGGGCCAACACCGCCTTAACGCCGGTACGGCGATACACCAGCTCGGGCAAATGGCGCAATTGGGACGAGCCGCCGGTCATGGTAATGCCCCGGTCAATAATGTCGGACGAGAGCTCGGGCGGCGTGTCATGGAAGACAGTTTTAATCGCCTTGATCATCTCGCGGAGCTCATTGTCGATGGCCCGACAAATCTCATTAGTTTTAACCTCTACCGAGCGCGGCAGGCCGGTCATAAAGTCGCGCCCTTTAATAGTGTAAACCAGCTCCTCCTCTACCGGCACCGCGCTGCCGATGGCGATTTTAACCTCCTCGGCCGTTTTGTCGCCAATTGCCAAATTGAAAGTTTTTTTGATGTAATCGGCAATCGCCTGATCGATTTTATTGCCGGCATACTTGACCGAGGTCGAGGCGACAATACCGCCCAAAGAAATTACCGCCACATCGGTGGTACCGCCGCCAATGTCAACAACCATGTGGCCATGCGCCTCGTAAATGGGTATGCCCGCGCCAATCGCCGCCAAAATCGGCTCCTTAACCACATAAGCATTTTTAGCGCCGGCTTTAACCGCCGCTTCGATCACCGCGCGCCGCTCGGTAGAGGTGACGCCGGCCGGCACCGAGACTAAGACATCGGGTTTAAAAATATTCCATTTGCCGAGCGCTTTGGAAATATAATATTTAAGCATCACCTCGGTAACGCGATAATCGGCAATGACGCCATCCTTCATCGGCCGGTAAGCGATGATGCTGTCGGGCGTTTTGCCCACCATCTCTTTGGCCTCCACCCCTACCGCCACCACCTTATTATCGATCTCGGAGATCGCCACCACCGAGGGCTCGTTTAAAACTATCCCCTGCCCCGGCACAAAAACCAGGGTGTTAGCCGTCCCCAAATCGATGCCCAACTTAGGTTTAAAGTTGATAGCCATTTCCCCGCCATTATGGCCGATTATGGCCTTGGGGGCAACTTGACTAAAATATAGAAAAATAAAAACAACAAACCCGCCTCGCGACAGACGATTCGGGTCGTTGTCCGTTGGCGGGTCAATGGAGTTTGGCCGCTTCTGCAGCTGGAAAAGTGGCAATCTCCTGGTCGATGTAAACCACTTCTCCCACCCTATAAAATCGAAAAAATGTATAGGTTTGATCGCGATTCAATTTACCGATAGCCTCACGACCATCCCAGGTGGTAATGTGATACTGGTAAGCTGGCTCCTTTTCAATACCAGTGTAAAACACCATTACCAGAATTACTACCACAAAAAACAAGACAATTTTCTTCATGTCCGCTCCTCCTGTTAACACTTCTAACTTTGATTATACACCCATAAAGTTATCTTGTCAAATTCTAAACATCCCAACTGTTCACGACCGTTTACGATTGAGAATGTGAAATAGTTTGACGACCGTCTAATTAGTTTACATTTTAGGCAAAAACAACAAACCCGCCTCGTGACAGACGATTTGGGTCGTTGTCTCCGGGCGGGAATTAGTCCTGCACAGGTTCGTTATCTAACGGTGGTGGTTCGCCATATTCTCTCCAGTATTTGCTCTGCCAATTGTGTTTCGGATCAGGCAGAAAAGTCTGAGCAATTGGAGGAACAGGCTTATGAAGATCAGTCGGTGGTAAAAATGTGCTAGTTAAAACCAACCAACCGCCAGGAACCTTCATCCTTTCTGTTTTTTTCGCGCTATCTTCAAAAACTATTTCCCAACCAAGCATATCTTCACCTCCCTTCTACCTTTAATTATACACCCCTATATCTATTTAGTCAAGTTAGGAGTAGAAATAACTGACGCTGGCTCGGGTGGTAAGACATTACGATTGAGTTTAAGGTCGCTGTCCCAAGTACCGCGGGGTAAGTTGGTTGGCGGCGACTGATACACTTTTTTGTAAGAGCCGTCGGCTTGCTTCTCCTCCACCGACAAACTGTAAACCCCCGGTCGCACTAAGACGTAAAAGCGCCCCAGCTGATCGGCCACCACATGCTTGACCTCCTGATTCAAATCCGGGATCGAGACGCGAACAATAGCAAACGGTAGCGGCAATTTAGTATCGCTCCAAGTAATAGTCCGCACATGGCGCCTAATCCCCCAAACTCGCTCAAAAATCGCCAGCAAAACATAGGCCCCAAATAAACTAAATGAGAGCCAACTGGGGGTATATACAGCACTGCCCACGGCGGTAAGCAAGCCCACGGCGTAAATGCTTTTATGAATCCGAGCTCGACTTAACTCCTTTTTGCTATTGGCCACCAAGGTGGCGGACTGGCTTTTAACAAACTCATTCCAGTCAAAACCGATTGGATCGAGGGGTATGTTGCGGTCAATCACCTCATCCGGCTTGGTCTCAAACGGCTCGCCAAAATAGAGATTATTATAGAGCTCGTCGGCCGAACGCCCCGCCAACTTAGCGGAGGGGAATTGATAATGAGTCTTGCCGGCCTTAAGAGTATAGGTGCCAGGTGGGAGGAAAAAGCCATACCGCCCCTCAATGTCGGTAATGGCGCTAGAGATCTCTTTGCCATTCGCCTCGATAGTGACATAAGCCGGATCAATCGGCTGTTTGGTCACCGCATCATAAACCGTTCCCCACGGCTTGTATTTTTTACGCAGACCAAAGTAGCCCGAGAGCGCGCCCAGAGCCCGCAAAATAATCAAGTAAATATCATACCAGGAAGTAACCGCGGCCAGCGGCACCAAGGCCTGGCCTAAGCCGATGAGTAGACCGGTCCCCACCACTAATGGAGCCACGGTTTGCTCAATAATTGTCGCCGGCACCAGTCCAACCATAGCCGCACCACCCTGGACCTCCAAATTGCCGGTCAAACGCTTGAGGCTCTGATTTTGATAGTTGATCACATAGATAGCCACCGGATACTTGCCGCTCGCACCGAGCGGCGCGATCGTCGCGGCATAACCTTTTTTATCTGGAGTCAATCGCAACAGGAAAGAAAAGCTGCTTTTAGGATTAATTGGACTCATCACCGTAACGCCGATGGTTTTTAACACCTCCGGCGCCTGATCGTACGGCAAATAAATAGTGGTAGTTTTGTCGGCGCGGAGCAAAATGGTCTCGCCGCCGGCCCGCAGATATTGCGGCTCCTCTCCAGGTTGGAAAAAGATAAATCCGCCGATTTCAAATCCGCCGCCGCCTCCCTCGGGCAAATCCTCAAACGGATCGGCTGGATCGCACTCATCGCCCTCGCACGGCGGCTCAGTTGGGATAGTGACCTGCGCCACCGCCCCGGCTGAATACTCGTTAGCGGTGGAACGGACAAAAGCGGTGTAATAATAAGTGCTGCCCAGACTCACATTATCATCCACCGCTTCTTCTCCCGGTCCATCATAAATTAAAGTCCCCTCATTGGGCGAGTTAGGGAAAAAAGTGGTAGAGCGGACAATGCGCACCGCGGCAAATTCGGCAAAACTAGGATTAACCCATGTTAAATCGACCTCATCATTGTCTTCGTCGTAAACCGCTTCAAAATTCATAACCGTCGGCACTAAAGTGGGATACTGGCAACTACCATCACTAGCAGTAGCGTCAGGATTATAGTTAGTCGCGGCCGGATCGGTACAGCCGTAAACCGGATCACTACCACCACCATCATCCTCGGTAGTTACCGTCCCACTGACATTGATCGAGTCGGTAATTGCCCAACTATCGGCCGCCACGCCAAAAATCAAAATAAACAGACTAAGTAAAAAAAGAAAGCGTCTCATAAATCAAAAATATCAAAGCGCTGTCGCCGTCACGGTGATGCTGGCGGTATAAGTGCCGGCGGCCGGTGCGGAGCTGGCCCCGGCTTCGGCCCTAAAACGCACCGTGGTGCTAACCCCACTGCCACCGGTAGCCGAGGCCCGCTGGCTAATGGTCTGATCGCTGGTGGTTAAATCGTCCCAGCAGGCGCTTGCTGTATTGCCACTGCCGGTATTGCAACTTGCGCCGTTATCTTTGTATTTAGCCACGATATCAGTCCCCTCCGGTGTAAAGCCAAATTCTTTGACGTTATCATCAACCGACCAAGTGTAATCAGGATCCGAGCCGCTAACCGGCGTGTAATCGGCAAAACTATTGCTACTGGAAACAAAGGCCGGACTGGCAGCAGCCTTAATCGCCAAAGTATAGCCGGCGGAGTTGTCGGTAATTACCGTCCAAACCACGCTACCATTAGCTTGGCCGCCGGACTCGGTAGTAATGGCCCCACTTAAAGTAACATCGCTTGGTGCGCTAATGGAGATGGTCCCGCCGGTCTGCATTGCCTGATAACCAGCATGTAAATTATAGCTGGCACTGGTTGAGGTGCCGGTACCGACCTCCCCGACCGTGTCTTCCATCACAAAATTTGTCGAGGTGGAGCGACCGCCGGCAAAATTAATACTGTCGCTTTGGATGCGATAATTGGTGCTCGAGGCGACATAAGCAAGAGCAAACGGAGTCAGTGACGACCCCAGCACCATTGCCAATATTAGTATGAATAATCGTCCCATCATACTCTAATTATACGATAAATTGCCGCCAGGATTAGTAAAACAACGATGCCGGCCACCAAGTATTTGGCCCAGAGCGGGTACACGGCAAACCAAATTTGCTTGGAGTCGATGACATTGTCATAGCCTCGGTTAAGATCGAGTGTGGCGCGGTAGATACCGGCCGGCAAAATCAGATCCGGTATGTCGCGGATACGCGTTGTCCCCGGCAAAACGTACCATGGATCAATAACGGCAAAACCGAGCTCTCGGCCACGCCAATTTAAAATCTTGATCAAGCCGTAAGGATTTAAATAACTGTTACCATCATTATGGAAAGCGATGTAAAAACCAGTCCGCTCCCCTGCGTTAAGCAGCGGCGAGCCGCCCAAAAGACCAAAGCGATCCAGACGGCCTGATTCTTTAACCTCTCCCGGCACGCGGATAAACAGCAATGAGTTAAGTGCAGTAGTGACTGCCGCTTGGGCATTACCGAGATTAGCTGATTGATTTTTGATGACTACACTGATCTGGCCATGACGCGTCCCGGGGTAAGCTGTAGCTGGCATTTTGATCTCGATCGGCACCGAGAGCGACTGCCCGGGCGCTAAGGTAAAAATGGTGTCAGGCGCCGTTACCTCATTAATTAAAGAGTGTTCGCCGGCAATTAAATCGGAGACCCGGAGCTCAAAAGAGATAGCTTGGTCCAAGGTGCTTTCGACAGTCAATTCAACTAGGCGCGTCTCGCCGGGATTAACAGTGATCTCGCGCTTGGTCGGCGTAATTGAGACAAAACCAGGCGGCGCCGCCTGCGCCGGCGCCGCCAAAACAAATCCGAGAAAAAACGCTAACAATAGGCGTAAAACAATCATTGATTTATCGGCGTCAAAACAAAGATGTAATCATCGCCGGTCCGATCGCGGAAAATGGGTGTCACCACCCCGGCTTTGCCCGACGGATCGACATTAACCTTAACCTGATCAGAAAACATTTCCGCCACCCGGCTCTTTAGCGCCTCGGGAGTGGTGCTGGCTAGTGGCGCCACCACTATGCCCTGGCTAGGCAAAGCAGACGGCGCGGGAGCGCCGCCGCCTGCCGGCAGGCGGCGCAAAATCTCATTGATACCGGTTTTAATCTCTTTGATATCGGCTTGGATTTGATTGATATTTGAGTTTGGCATCGGAGCTTCAACATTAACCGGCAACGCCTCCTCTTTGCCCAAAAAGCGCGACCAATTTAAAACAATTTTATCCCATAATCGCGCTACGCCATCAACAAACCAGCCGGCAATAGCCAAAACCTGATCACTAAAACGCGCCGCCATTTCAATTGCGGTCGTGCTTCCTAAATTGGTGGTCAGAGCGGCGGCAGTCACCAGCCGTTCTTTGGTCAACAAAAGATCGGCTGGCAATGCCTCGGCCAAAACGAGCCGCGACTCAAACCAGAATAAACTTTGATAACCGAGCAAAAGCGCTTGATCGCCGGCGCTCGCCGCCGCCTCGATTAAAAGCATTTGTCCCGCGGTTAAAGCCGAGGCGCTGGTAAAAGCCAATTGCTCTGCTCCCCAAGCCAGGCGGCCGGCAGTTTGATCGATAGTAATGGCTCCCTGCTTGAGAGCCTCATTGCTTGAGGCCAGCAATTGGTAATGCGCCAACTCGGGCAGATTTAACAACTGGCTGGGCATAATTGAGAGCAAAGTAAGATAAGCTAAAACGCCAATCAAGCCGGTTAATGCCGAACCCAACTTGGCCAAAGTAACGGTACTTGATTGCAAATAGCCCGGGTGATATTGGTTCACGGTTGGCAACAGGCGCGACAACGACGACTCCAAGACAAACCATTGGTCGGCGATACGCTCGGCCTCGAGCTTTTTTTGGCGGCACTCCTTATCGAGCGCTTCGTCAGACAAACCTAAACGTTTACTAGCCACGTTTAGTTTGACATACTTTTTCCCATTATAAAAAAGCTCATCAGCGATGTTCATTTACTTAATAATAACATTCGGCCGTTAAGCCTTATTTTGCCCCTTAAATGCAATGTGGATAAGTAAGCACGGCCTCGCTATAATGGCGGCATGTACGTCCTCACGGTTACGCCTATCGCCAGCTCGCTCCCCTTTGATGAGTTGGCTTATTTTACCAAAGAGCCGGTAAGTCCGGGAGCGATTGTGGCCGTCCCATTGGGCCATCGAGAGGTACCCGCCTTAGTTTTGGCGGCCAAAGAGGCCAGCGCCATTAAGCAGTCGCTAAGGCAGAGCGACTTTACGCTCAAAAAAATCAAGCGCGTTATCAGTCCGGGTTTATTTTTACCCTCGTTTGTCGCCGGCGTAAAAAGCGCGAGCAAGTGGTACGGCGTGGCGCCCGGTTTAATTTTGAAATCATTGGTCCCGGCGGCTATTTTGGATCAAAAGATGGAACGCAAAACCAAAAAGCCAATTGATGTGGCGGCCGAGCCGGCAGTATTTAAAACCGAAATCAAAGTCCTCCAACAACCGCCCGGCGAGCGACTCGCCTCTTACAAAGGGATGATCCGCGAGATGCTGGCAAAAAATCAATCCGTTTTAATTGTCTTGCCTGGCTCGGCCGACATCGCCCAAGTGGCGCCGTTTTTAAGTCGCGGCCTGGAGGATTACGCCCAGATTTTTACCGGCCAGGAAACTAAAGCCAAAACCCGCTCTGTTTGGAATAATGCGCTCAAGGCGGTCAAACCGATAGTGGCGATCGGCAGCCCGCTGATTTTATCTTTACCCCGAACCGATATCGGCCTGGTAATTTTGGATCAAGAAAACAGCCCCGGCTACAAACAATTTCTGCCGCCTTTTTTGGATTTGAGGCGCGTGATCCAACATTTGGCCCGCGCCGCCGGCTGGCAATTGCTACTTGGCGATAGCTCGCTCTCACTCGATGCTTTGTACCAAACCGAGCAAAAAAATTACGCTCCGGCCGGGACTTTGAATCACCGCGTGATCTCGCCGGCCAAGCTTAAGCTTATTGACGGACGCGACCAAAGCGGCGACCACGACCGAAAAAAATTTGCCGTGGTCGCCGCTGAGACTCTAGAGCAAATAAACGAGATTTGCCAAAGCGGCGGCAGCGCTTTTATTTTTACCGCCCGCAAAGGCCTCACTCCAACCACCATTTGCAATGACTGCGGCACCACTGTTGTTTGTCCGCTATGCGCGGCGCCGCTAGTGGTCCACCGCCAAACTCCGGTAAAAAATATCTTTTACTGCCATCAATGCGGTGCCAAAAGGGAAATCGAGGACAAGTGCGCCGTCTGCGGCGGCTGGCGGCTGGCCACCCTGGGGATCGGTAGCGAGCGCGTCGCTTTAACTTTGAGCCAAGCTTTCCCCGAGCGGACGGTAAATATCGTGGATGCCGACCATACTCCCACCCCGGCTAAAATCAAAGCCGCTTTAGCCGCCCTGGCCGAGCCGGGCGGCATTGTGGTTGGCACCGAGCAGGCGCTTAATTATTTGCCGGCAGCCATACCGCTCGTGGCGGTGATAGGCATTGACTCATTGTTTATGGTACCAAATTACAATATGAATGAGCGCATTTTTAATTTGTTGATTGATTTAAAAAGCCGAGCCAGCCGCCGCTTTTTGATCCAGACCAGGCACCCCGACACCGCTTTATTTAAACAAGCGCTCGAGGGCAATATTTTAGATTTTTACCGCCAAGAGCTTTCCCTGCGGGAGCGCCTCGCTTACCCGCCGTTTAAATTATTAATTAAAGGCACACTCGTCAATCCCAAACATAAAAACGATGGCGTTAAAGCCGAGACCGCTTTAGCCTCGTGGGGCGCCATCTTTTACGAGCCGAATAATTTTTTACTTAAAATTGAGCCGGCGGCCTGGCCTGATGAGCAATTACTCGCAATACTCAACGGCCTAAAACCGGCGTGGCAAATTGACATTGAACCTACTAATCTGATGTAATATAAAGACGCCATGACTCCGCCGCCAATTCTCCAAAATGAGCACCCGGTCTTACGCGCCAAGACCAAGCCGCTTAGCCTAAGCGAGATTGCCTCGCCTAAAATTCAAAAAACAATCGCCGCGATGATCGAGGCCTTAGACTCTTGCCCGGACGGCGTGGCCATTGCCGCACCGCAAATCGGCGTCTCTTTGCCGATCTTTGTCGTCTCGATGAAAATGGTCGAGGCTAATCCCGAGGCTCGGCCCGCGCATTTGATTTTTATCAATCCCAAAATCACCAAGCTCTCAAAAAAGAAAATCATTTTGGACGAGGGCTGTCTCTCGGTGCGCCATATTTACGGCAAAACCAAGCGAGCAGTAACCGCCACCGTCGAGGCGTATAATGAGCTGGGCAAAAAATTTACCTGGACCGGACGTGGCCTGATGGCGCAAGTCTTTCAGCACGAGGTGGACCACTTAAACGGTGTTTTATTTACCGATCACGCCACCGATTTAGAAACTATTGTCCCCACCAATGACTAAATTTGCTTTTTTAGGCACCGACGAGTATGCCGTCACTGCTTTAGATATTTTAATTAAACGCGGTTTAACGCCTGGTTTAGTGATAAGTACTCCCGACAAGCCGGCCGGTCGCGGACTCGCTTTAACTCCCCCGCCGCTGGCTCAATATGTCAAAGCGCACAACTGGCCCCTCGTCCAACCGGCCAGTTTAAAAATTACTCCGCCGGAACTGGCGGAGCGAGAATGGGATTTATTTATCGTCGCCTCCTATGGCAAAATTATCCCGGCTGAAATTTTAAATTTACCCAAACACGGCGCGCTTAATATCCACCCCTCGCTCTTGCCCAAGTATCGCGGGCCCTCGCCGCTCGAGTCGGCGATTTTAGCCGGCGAGACGGAAACGGGCGTGACTATACTCCGAGTGGATCCGGAGCTTGATCATGGGCCGATAATTGCGCAAGAGAAATATACTTTAACCACCGAGACCACCGGCGAGCTGGGTCACATTTTATTTAAACGCGGCGCGGAAATGATCGCTGATATTTTGCCGGATTACTTAGCCGGCAAAATTGCCGGTCAAGAGCAAGATCACACCAAAGCCACTTTTACTAAAAAATATGATAAATCAGAAGCGGAGATTAATTTAGCGGATAATCCAATTGTCAATTACCAAAAAATCCGCGCCTTTACTCCCCGCCCCGGGGCTTTTACCTTTGTCGCCAAAAACGGCAAATCCATCCGTTTAAAAATAATAAAAGCCCACCTCTCGCAAGGTGAGCTCGTCCTCGACCGCGTCGTCCCCGAAGGTAGACGCGAGATGAGTTGGGAGCAATTCAACACTCAAGAGACCCTGCAAAAAAGTGGGCCGTAAATTAAGTAAATTAGCTTAAGTAACGGCCTTTGCTCAAGTTCTTCTTCCCACAGAATGTGTGCTCCTATGTCCGTTAATTTTCCCGTCCGCAAAGTTATGAGGCCCAGAGAAGCTAATTTACAAGCGACAACATCATCAGAAAGAGGTGTTATTAAACCTCTTTTCAACTGTCGCATAAAAACAAATTCACGGGGTGTTAAAAGTTTGAGTCTCTTCTCATTTATTTTTGACATCTCTTGTCTCCTTCTAGGTTAATCTAAAGACATTATTAAACAAAAAACCACAAAAATCAACCACCTCTCCTTACTGATTATTCCACTTTTATACGATCGTGAGCAAGTGGAACAATCAAGATTAACCGGAATTAATAAAAAACAAAACTATACCATCTCCCCGCGATCGCGGCTACTTGGTATAATTTAAAAAACAAAACCGCACAGAGGTTGCCGGAAGCAACATGTGCGGAGTGGAAATATGTGAGTAAATGCTGGAATTTAAAACTTCCAGTTATAGAGGACGAGGGACGCCCCCATGCCAATGATCGCTACCCACTGCTGGGTGCTCAGCGCCTCTCCAAAAAAGCTGAAGAGAGCACTCTGCACCGGGAAGGTGACCCCGGCGATCAAAACGACCAGGACAATACCTTTTGTTCCCGGCGCCAAACTAAGCGCGGTGAGAAAAAAGTAAAATCCGAGCGCCGATCCGGCCCCCATCATTGAGGCGAGAGCGGCTGAGCTCAAAGTAACTTTGGGTAACCCCTCGATAATCTTACTACCGAGGAGAAGCGTCACCCCAATAAACGCCAAGGTCTCAAAAAGCATATTGACCGAGACCCCGTGCGTCTTCTCGGCTAAGTTGCCCGGGATTGCGTAGGTACTCCAAAGTATAAAGCAAAGTGCCACCGCCAAAATCCAACTCATCTTCAATCTCCTCTCCCTTTGGGGATTATGGTTCCGTGTTATTTACTTTCAAACAACTCTACCTACCATTATAGCATACCCTTACCAATATTGTCAACTATACCATCTGACCGCGATCGCGGCTACTTGGTATAATTTAAAAAACCTTATTTTACGACATTTTACCCCCTTAACATTTTTTTGGCTTGGCGGCCGCCGCGTTTTTTGAGGTCAGTTTGTTTGCCGCGGCGCTTTTTGATAACCTCCAAAATTTCGTCGCGCATATCGTCAATGGCGGCGTGCAAGTCGTCGGCCGTGCTCTCGGCGCGATAGTTGGCGCCGCTCGCTTTAATCGTCACCTCGGCCAGATAAACCTCCCCCCGCTTATGATGCCTGGTGGTTTTGCCGATTTCCACCGCGGCAAAGGCTACATTCTGCGCCGTATCCACAAAGCGCCCCACGGCAGCGAGGCGCTTTTCGACATACCCTTGTAACGCTGGAGTAAGTGCGAGGCCGGTGGCCTTAATAGATATTTTCATACCCCTATTATAGCCCTCAAGTTAGATCTCTTCAATCAGCATCATATTGGTGTCAATCGAGTGGCCAAAGGGCATACCCGCCACCACTACCACCTTGTCCCCTTTTTTAGCCAGCTTATTTTCTAAAGCCAATTGGCGCACCAATGGCAAAACGCTGTCTAAAGTTTTAAATTTTTTAATACTCATCGGATAACAGCCGTAAGAGAGCACCATCTTACCCACCGCTGCCTCATCTGGTGTCAGCGCGATCACCGCTTGCTTGGGCCGATAGCGCGAGATCATCCGCGCGGTGTGTCCGGAGTTGGTTAGGGCAACAATCAGCTTGGCCCCCAACTCGTTGGCGGATGCCGTCACCGCCCGACTAACCACATCAGCCATGCCGTGATTAAAACTCTCCGCCTTATCGGCTCGATGCGAGAGCTCGCGCTCCATCCGCTCGGCAATGGTCCGCATCATTTTAACAGCCTCAACTGGATAGTCGCCCAATGTCGTCTCCTCCGAGAGCATAATAGCGTCCGTCCCGTCTAAAATGGCATTGGCCACATCGGAGACCTCGGCGCGCGTCGGCACCGGCGACTTGATCATTGACTCCAACATCTGCGTCGCGGTAATTACCGGCTTGCCGGCCTGGTGGCACTTTTGGATCAACATTTTTTGGACCAACGGCACCTCCTCGGCCGGGATCTCAATGGCCAAGTCGCCGCGTGCCACCATAATACCGTCGGCTAATTTAATAATCTCATCAATATTCTCAAGCGCCTCCGGCGTCTCGATTTTGGCAATAATGCCGGCGCTTGATTTGCGCTTTTTTAGGATCTCGCGGAGCTCTAAAATATCGCTGGGCCGACGCACAAACGACAGCGCAATAAAATCGACTTTGTGTTTCAAGCCAAATTCCAAATCTTTTTTATCTTTGTCGGTAATTGAGCTGATCGAGAGATACGCACCCGGCAAATTTACGCCGCGCCGCGACTTGATCTCGCCACCCACGATTACTTTGCAAATAACGTCATTACCTTTGATCTCGGCGATTTGGAGTTTTTTTTTGCCGTCGTGGAGTAAAATCAGCCCACCCACCTTAACCTCTTTGGGTAAAAGCGGGTAGTTAATACTCACGCGCTTGTCGTCACCCACCACCTTGTCGGTGGTTAAGGTAAAAGTGGCGCCCGGCTTAAGCATTACCGACTCCACACCAAAGTCGCCGATCCGGATTTTGGGCCCGCCCAAATCTTGGAGAATGGCGATCGGTTGCTTTAATTTTTGGCTGATTTGGCGCGCCAAATGGACTTTGGGCTCATGCTCGGCAAAATCGCCATGGGAGAAGTTGATGCGGACCACATTCATCCCTGCTTTGGCCAAATCAGTCATCATCTTTTCATTAGCGGTCACGGGTCCGATCGTGGCCACTATTTTGGTCTTTTTACGATACATTTATTTAATTGTGCTAACAGCTAATAAAATTTATTTTATTTCGTAACGGAGAACAACGTTAACCACTACCTCCTGGCTGCCGGGCTCAATAGCCGGCAATGCGGCTGGAGCTGACATCCGCACATCTTTTTCCATCGCACCACCCATTCCCAAACCATAGTACGGTACTGGCTGATAAGCCTCATCCACCGAGAGGAGCTGTCCCAAACGGAAACCACCCGCCTCGGCAATAGACTCGGCTTGCGCACGGGCCTTGGTGATCGCCAACGCTCGCGCCTCGTCTTTAACCTTGCTTGGATCGTCGATAGTAAAGGAGAGTTGGGAGACGGTATTGGCCCCGGCCGAGACTACTCCGGCCAAAAGCTCGCCCACTTGTTTAAAATCACGGACTTTAACCGTTACCGACTGACGGATCGTATAGCCCACAATATCGGCTGGCGGACAAGCGCCGCCCTTTTCCGGACAACTGTAATACTGGTAACGCGGCTCGACAGAGTAATTTTCGGTTTTAATATCCTTTTCATCAACACCTTTGGACTTTAAAAAGTCATTGATCTTTTGCGTTTTGGTGGAGTTTTGCTCTTGGAGTGTGGCTAAATCTTTACCACCTTGATTTACCACGCTGTAGCTAAAAGTGGCCACATCCGGCACGGCCACCACCTTACCCTCACCCGTAGCCGAAAAGCTGCGGAAAGAGCCCGGCTGAATGGACTTGCTGTAAGTCTCGGCGTAGCGGACCACCGAGTAACCCACCGCCACTAAAACCACTAACAAAATCGCGAGTACCCCCTTGCGCATATTTGGTGTCAAATCGTTAAACATATTTTTTATTAATTAAACTAATAAGCTAATATAACACGCTCTTTGACTAAAATCTAGTACAGTAAAATATACACCCCGATGACGACCCCGGCCAATAATACTTGCAGGGAGGCTCCTAAGAGCGGCCGGCCATCGAGACGCACTTTGGTGTGCACCCATTGGTGAAAGCGCTGCAGAGAGACCAGCGGCTCGCGGCGGCACTTAAAATAGGCAAATTGGAGCGCATCGGGCAACGCCCCGCCCACTGCCCCCGCAAGTACCCAGGTCCATACTGTCCAATCATAAAAAGTGGCCAAAATGATAAGGGCACCAAATAAACCGAGCGCAAAGTCCGTGCCGATTTTAGCCAAATCGTAGACAAAAGCGCGGCCAATTACCAAATCGTCGTTAAGAGCATTGTCCTCGTCGCGCCTAGCCGATCCCAACTGATAGTCCCAGTGCGGGATCATATCCAAAACAAAGTGGCTGGCAAAAGCCAAGCCAAAGCCAAGTACCGGATTAGCCGGCACCAAGCCCGCCACCACCGCCCCCACCGCCGCGTGCGTCCCTAAAGTCATAATGGGCAATTGTAGCATAAATTTAGCCCCGAGACGACGTACGTCTCAGGGCTAGTATTAGGCGGCTCGGCGCGTGAGCCGAGCGATCAACTTGGCCATCGGTGGTTTACGCACCACCCCCGGCCGAATCTTAATTACAAGTTGCTTCCCCTTGTTGGCGACCATTGGCCCTCTCTTCCGGTTTGGTAAAATATTCCATTTTCCACTCCCGTTGGTAAAACAAAGCGGGAGTATTTGGGTTTTGAGCCCAATGATGGCGATTGATAAAATTGACCACGGCATTACAATTGCGGATCTCCTCTATCACCGCCTCTGGTATCTCCGTCTCCCCAGCATTAAGCGCGAGTCCGATCGCCACAAAGATTTGCTCGTCGAGCTCGGTCAGGTACTCATGCAGTTGAGGGATCGTCGCGGTCTCCAAATCAAGACCTCGGTGACTCAACATGAGCCACGACCTCTGCTTTAACTCCTGATCCATCTTAATATCTACTTGTTGGGTTTTCACCTTCGGCACCTCCTTCCTAGTCAAAGACCGGTTATCCCCAACTTTTATAATACATATATTACTATCTGAAGTCAAGGTGATATAATTTACATATTATGACCTTACAACCAAGCACCAACAAAACCCAGCTTAACACCAAAAATGTTACCAATCTCCACCCCAATGTCTGGGGCGATTTTGCCAATTTGCGCGGCAGCGTCCACGGTATTTACGGCGACGTCTCGCTCCATAAAATTACCGGCGATGCCAGCGCCATCCGCGGCAATATTACCGGCATTTTGGGCGATGTCTCCAAAATCCAAGGCGATGTTAGCAACATTAAAGGTGACGTAACCCCTCTCCGTGGCGATGTGAGCAATATCTCCGGCGATATCTCGGGCCTCTTGGGCAATGTCAGTTTTATCCGCGGCTCGGTCAGCAATATCCGCGGCGATGCCAGCAAGCTAAAAGGCAATGTCAGCGACCTGGTGGGTAATGTCGATGATCTCACGGGCGATGCCACCAATATCTCCGGCACGGTCACTAATATTAAAGGCGATGTTAGCCGCATTGCTGGTATTGTGACCAATATTACCGGGGATGTCTCAGGCCTCTCGGGCAATGTCTCCGGTCTCGAGGGCGACGCCACCGGCCTCCAAGGCAATGCCCAGTCGTTAGTCACCAAAAAATAAAGCGGATGGCTGGGCCATCCGCAAGAAAACCAGTTTCTTTTAGGTGAGCAGGTCTATGTGGACCTGCTTGATCTGAGGCTTTTGATTATGCCCCGGATCCACTACCTCTACCAGTGAGGCCAGTGGGAAATCCGGCATATTGCCGTAATCGCCAGGGACCAAGAGGCATAAAATTTTTTGCCCCTGCGATAGCACCAAGACAGTGGACTCGTCTCGGAGCTTGATTTGCTACATCACCCAAAACCGTTGGCCAATCACCTCAGTCAGATTGAGGGGCCGACCAGGATAATCGATGCCCAGCTTCAGTGATGCCCACAAGGCCATAATGTTTAGGATCGCAATGGTCAAAATCAGCCCGATCAGCCCGCCGCTTTGCGGCACATAGATCGAGAGGTAAATCGCCATCAAGCACAAGCCCGATGACATCATTGCCAAAAACGTCATTTTTTTTCTCCTTATTGTTGATTGCCCAAAACATCTGATCTTTTTTGACAATAAAGGATCAGCCTTCTTAAAAACCAATTCCAAGACGAAGAAAGTAAAGGAACAAAGATCAGATAAACCAAGAGGCCGGCGCCAATTGAGCCCCAACCATACTCGAGCACCCGAGCAATACCAACGGTTAGATACCCAAGTACCAAGATAATAACAACTAGATGGGACTGCTCCTTTATTAACCCGACCCAGTAGCGCCCGATCAGTAAAGCTGTAAATCTCATATTTAGAGACCCTCCTGTTTATTTTCCAATTTAAGTAAACCTTTTTATTAAATTTTTGTCAAACACCTCTTTCCTAACTTTTGACGACCGTTTATACTTAGGAATAGGTATGAGATCACCAAATTCAGACTATCAACAAATAATTCTTAGTGTTATTGGCCTAACTGGGATTATTGCTTTAGCAGTAGTGGCACCAAATTGCCTAAAATTACTCCGTTTTCTACCAAAACAAGAATCAAAGAAAAGGAATTACATTAATCAAGTGGTTGGCCGCCTAGAGAAACAGGGTTTAGTTAAAATAGAAAATAATAGTAAAAGACAGAAAGTTGTCCGATTGACCAAAAGTGGCAAAATTAAGTTAAAAGAATATGAGTTAGAAAAATTAACCATAAATAAACCAAAACGCTGGGATGGTAAATATCGAATTATTATTTTTGATATTAAGGAATGGAAACGATCCACTAGAAACAAATTGCGAGCTTGGTTTCAGCACTTAGGCTTAATAAGGCTCCAAAATAGTGTTTGGGTTTATCCATACGATTGCCAAGAAGTAGTAGCCCTATTAAAGGCTAACTATCATATTGGCAAAGAGGTGTTGTATATGGAAGTATCTTATTTAGAAAATGATAGCTGGTTAAAGAAAATATTTAATCTTTCTTAGCTCTTTCCTAATCTCAGACGACCGTCTCAAGTTAGGAATATAATTAATAGCTATGATAATTATTGTAGTTTAGCGAGTTCTTTTAGCTCATCGCGGATGAGGGCGGCGGTTTCAAAATCGAGCTCTTTGACCGCTTGGGACATCTCCTTCTCTTTTTGCTTAATTAGTTTTTTGAGATTACCGCCAGCCGTTTTGGTATCAAGCTCAAGCAGAGTGCGCAGGGTTTTAGTCCTTTGGGCCTCCAAGCTCTCGGTGATGTCGTGGATTTTTTTGTAAATCGTTTTAGGGGTAATACCATGCTCTTTATTGTAAGCGAGCTGCTTTGCCCGGCGGCGATTAGTTTCGCCTATCGCCCGCTCGAGCGACCCAGTCGAGGCATCCGCATATAAAATAACCCGGCCCTCCACATTACGCGCGGCGCGACCAATCGTTTGGATAAGCGACACCTCCGAACGCAAAAAGCCCTCTTTGTCCGCATCCAAAATACCGATCAGCGACACCTCGGGCAAGTCCAAGCCCTCACGCAACAAGTTGACTCCGACCAAGCAATCAAAGCCGCCCGCCGCCGAGCCTTTGCGGAACTCGGTTAAAATTTTAATTCGCTCAATAGTTTTGATCTCACTGTGCAAGTACTCGGCCTTGATCCCCTGCCCTTTCAAAAACTCGCTTAAGTCCTCAGCCATTTTTTTAGTCAGGGTGGTGGCGATCACACGGTGGCCACGGCCAATCTCGGCTATCGCCTCGTTAATAAAGTCTTTGACTTGTCCGGCATAATCGCCCCGAGCCATTACGCCCCGTACCGTAAGCTCCGGGTCCACGAGACCGGTGGGACGGATAATCTGCTCCACCGGTTTGCCCGAGTGGGCCAGCTCATACTCACCGGGCGTGGCACTGGTGTAAATAACCTGCCCCACTCGCTCCTCAAACTCGTAAAATTTGAGTGGACGGTTGTCGAGCGCCGAGGGTAGACGGAAGCCGTGCTCGACCAATGTCTTTTTGCGGCTCTCATCGCCGGCATACATCCCGCCCAATTGCGGTATCGTGACATGCGACTCGTCGATTACCGTTAAAAAGTCCGGGCTCCCATCGGCATGATGCGGAAAGTAGTCAAGTAAGGTGGCAGGCGGCTCACCGGCCGGCCGGCCGGACAAGTGGCGCGAGTAATTCTCGATCCCGGTGCAATAGCCCACCTCGGCAATCATTGCCAAGTCGTAATTAGTGCGGCGCTTAAGCCGCTCCGCCTCTAAGATCTGACCGCGGGAATTAAGCAACTTTAAATGAGCTTCGAGTTCGGCCTTGATTGAAGCGATCGCCCGCTCCCGCTCCGCCTTGCTGGTAATAAAATGCTTAGCCGGGAAAAGAAAAAAACTCCGTGGCCGATCAAGCTCTACCCGCGAGACGGCATCCAGTTGGACTATCTCCTCAATACCCTCTCGTCCGAGATGAATAGCATACACCTCCGTCTCCGACGGCGGCATTACCTCCACCACACTGCCAATAGCGCGGAAGGTGCCCGGCTTTAAGTCGGCATTAGTGCGCTCGTAATAAATCGAGACCAATTTGGTCATGAGCTCTTGGCGCGCCAGTTTGTCTCCCGCCGCCAATTTAAGATGACTCTCCTGGTACTCCGCCGGACTGCCTAAGCCGTAAATACAAGAAACGGAGGCGACAACGATCACATCGCGGCGGGTAAGCAGCGACTGAGTACTGGCGTGGCGCAAACGATCAATCTCTTTGTTAATCTGGGCATCCTTTTCAATATAAGTGTCGGTGGTGGGCAGATATGCCTCGGGTTGATAGTAGTCATAGTATGAGACAAAGTAATGCACCGCCGCGTCGGGGAAAAATGATTTGTACTCCTGCGCCAATTGCGCCGCCAACGTCTTATTGTGCGCGATCACCAGCACCGGCTGATCGCCCCCGGCGATGACATTAGCCACGGTAAAAGTTTTACCGCTACCGGTGACACCGAGCAGAGTTTGGTGACGCTCGCCTTTTTTAAGCCCGCTCGCTAAAGCGGCAATTGCCTTAGGTTGATCGCCCGCCGGCGCAAACTCACTCTTAAGCGTAAACAACGACATGGTCCCGCATTTTACAATATTTTTAAGCAAAAGAAAAACCGGGCTTACAGTGAAGCCCGGTGGACAAAGGTGATCGGCGCGGCGGCCGCTTGCGGATCAAATTGCCGTAAAATCGGTATCAACAAGTGAGGAAAGTGGAGCTCGGCAATTTTAAACCAAGCCACCATTTCCAAACTGGGCTGGCAATGCCCCCGCTCCATACCATACGCTTGCAAAAAGTTGGCCAATTCGGCCACCTTAGAAGCCACTTCTTGTTCGGTAATTACTTTTGACATAATTCCCTCCTTTAAAACATCCGGGGGTCGCGGTAAAAGCGGTAGTACAAAACCCCTGCCGCGCTAGTTAAAACAAGTGCCGTTAAGCTGGCCAGCGTCGAGGCGATTGCCGCCAAGATCGATAGCCCGAGCTGGGCCAAAACCAAAAGTATTGCCGCGCCGATGGCAATCAAATACTTCCACCAGCGCTTCTCCGACAAAAAAGCGAGGATAAGCCCGACGACCAAAAACACAGCAATCGGGAACAGCTTTAGACTGTAAAAACTCAACCGTCTTACCAACTGCCACACTTCAGCCATCTTGAGACCCTCCTTTCTAGTTTTATTTATACCATCTTTAATCCCAAAAGCAAGTTAGTGGTAATTGGCCAAAAATTCCCGTTTAAACTCATTATAATTATCATCTAAAATTGCTTGGCGGATGCGGGCAACGAGATTGACCAGAAAGTAAACATTATGGATCGAGGCTAAGGTGGCACCCAAAATCTCTTTGGCTTTTAACAAATAACCAACATAAGCCCGAGAATAATTTTTACAAGCATAGCAACCGCACCCTTCCTCAATTGGCCCAAGATCATCACGATACTCACTATTTAATAAATGTAAGCGACCTTGATTAGTAAACAAGGTGCCATTGCGAGCAAAACGCGTCGGGATCACACAGTCAAACGTGTCAGCGCCATTTTCTACACCGGCAAAAAAGTCGAGCGGCTCGCCAATGCCCAGTAGGTGGCGCGGTTTATCTTTAGGCAGGATCGCATTAACCCAACCCACTGCCGTACCCAAATCCTCTTTAGTAAATGAGCCGCCAATACCAAAGCCGGCAAAGCCGTCCATCTGGCCAATAAATTTAGCCGACTCTTCGCGCAGGTCTTGATGCCGCCCACCCTGCACTATCCCAAATAAACCTTGTTTACTAGCCGCCTCGCCATTGGCTAAATGAGCAGCTAAACTCCGCTCCGCCCAAGCGTGAGTCCGGGCCAAAGCCTCTTGTTGATACTCGTAACTGGCCCCGGGCGAGGTGCACTCGTCAAAAGCAAAAATAATGTCTGCGCCCAACTTATGCTGTATCTCCATTGAGCTCTCGGGGGTAAAGCGATGCTCGCTACCATCCAAATGTGATCTAAACGTCACGCCGTCATTATCTATTTTAGCGAGCTGATGATTAGCCGAGCCGGGCAAATTTTGATCAGCGTGAGACTCCTCTGGAGTAAAGCTGTCAAAATTTGTCGGCTTGGCGCTCGCAACCTTACTCACTCCGCCTTGGCCAAAAGCGGCACCGAGCGAAAACACTTGGAAGCCGCCTGAGTCGGTCATAATCGGCCCATCCCACTTCATAAAATTGTGCAGACCGCCGGCGCGAGCCACCAAATCGGCGCCGGGTTGTAAATATAAGTGATAAGTATTGGCCAGCACCACTTGGGCGCCGGTGGCTTTAACTTGCTCGGTGGTTAGGGCTTTGACCGTCGCCTTGGTACCCACTGTTACAAACGCCGGGGTCTCGATCTCACCGTGCGGCGTGCTGATAACGCCCGCCCGGCCCAAAGTATTATTTAACTCTTTGGTTATTTTAAATTTAATCGGCGCTTTAGCCATTTTGATAGACTAAACTAAACCACAATAGCGCCGCCAAAATAAGCGAAATTAATTTGATGGACCAGTTATTAACCACCAAATATTGCCACGGGCTAGTCAAAATCGTCTCCTCAAGCTCGTCGGCAAAAAATTGATGGACCAGTGTCTCCACCGCTGGCCGATCGGCCAGCGGCGTCAAAATTCCTCCCTCCGATTTAGAGATCACTCCCCGCTCCTCCGAGACCACCAGGGCCAAAGCATCCGACTTTTCGGTAATACCGGCGGCGGCGCGATGCCTGGTACCCACCTTGTTAAAATCGACAAAGTTCTCAGCTAACGGCAAGTGGACACCAAAACGCTTGATCCGATTCTCCTCGATAATCACCGCCCCATCATGTCCTGGCGAGGATGGATCAAAAATACTAAGCAAGAGCGCCGAGGAAATGCGTCCGTCCAAAGCAAAGCCGCCCTCCAACAAATTGTCGAGCGGATACTCGCGCGGAAAAACAATAATCGCTCCGCGCTGATTTTTAGCCAAATCAAAAACCGCCTCAACAATGGCATTGGCCGCATTGCGCGAGAGAAGCCGTGTCCGCGCCCGCGCCAAATTGCGCCCCTTAACCGTAAACCACTCGAGAAAACGCCTAATCTCCCGCTGAAAGACCACCACAAAAATGATCAGAAAAAAGGTGACCAGCGGCTCAAAAATCCTCTCGGTTAAGCCCAAATCGAGCGTCTTGGCCACCAAATTGATCAAAACCAGCGAGGCCAGAGCTGTCAAAATAAAATAGGACCGCGTCTGGCGGATAAAGATCAGCGCCAAATAAATAATAAAGGCGACAATTAAAACATCGAGAATGTTGCTGACTAATAACCAACTCATAAAAAAAATTAATTAAGCGCCCAAGTTTTTAACTCCTCATAAGCGACCGAGCCGCACAACCATTGATTGCTTTTGGTATTGATAAAAAAGGGCACGCCACCACACTTACTGCCGTCGTCATAAGTCGCTAGAGTTTTGGCATTGGCCTCATTATGCCAAGTCTCAAGACGATCCACTTTTAAGCCCGCCTCGCTCTCCAAGCGATCCAATAATGGCATCATGGTGTGGCAGTGCGGACACTCCGTGCCGTAAAACATCAGCAAATGAGACATGGTGTTGCTACTTTACCACGTTACTTGAGGGAAGTCACTAGTAAGCTCGGTCGAGTAGTAAAACTCGTAAGCCAAGCGGCCAAAAGTGTATTTCGCGCCGCCCACCTCAATGAGCGCCCCGCCGGCCTGCGGCTCGGGATTGGGATGCGAGTTGGCAAAACCAATATTAAATAAGGTACTCATAATCTCCGGCCGATTGTGGATGGGGTAACCGGCCCGCTCCCACTCGACACGCACTTGGCGGACAAAAAGCGCGGCATACAAATAGCTATAGTAATGATCATGCTCATTGGTTAGGCGATCAAAACGGAGCGAGTTTATGTCGCCCGGACCAAAATCGAGTAAATGCTCGTACTCCCGTCCCGGGTAGCGCGGAGACTCGCGATTAAGCAAATTGGCCTCGATCTCCCGCGCCGTCTCCTCCTTGATGCCCGCCACACCCCAGGAAAATTGCGTTTGCACTCCAAGCAATGCCAGCGGCTTAAACACTTGCTTGTAAATCTCGCGTTCCGAGGTGTAAAGGCGGAGCTGCTCGGGGATAACCAAAGCGGCGATAAGACGGGCCGGCACGCCGGTCTCCTGACTAACTCTTTGGATTACAGCCGCATCACGCTTAAGCGCCTCACGCAAAGTCTCCCACTCGGCTGACTCACGCCAGGGGAGCCTTACATTAGGGCCTAAAATTTTTGCCGGCCAGTCGTTATTGGGATCCTCCTCACCGCCCACATTGGTCCAACCTAAATTATTGGCGATTAACACCCCGGCTACGACCAAAATAGACAGGCCGATAACAAGCCCTACACTTAAAAATATTTTAGACCACAATGATTTGGGGATAACAAGTTGCATTTAATTTTAGACAGGATATCATAAAGATACATGACGATCGAACAGACACCAACTTTCGAGAGCCGCGGACGAAATTTTAACTCTGATGTTAAATATTTGGAAGAGCTTAAAGCGCAAATCCCGCCCGAGTTAAAACATGAGAAAATAATCACCGCTTTAGGCATTATCGTTCATGAGCATTTAGCTAAAAGCATGGTCCCGGTACAAATAGACGAGACAACCCATCACTAATGACTGTTATTGATCACGACCAAGTAAGAGAGCAAATTGTGCGCGGCCTTGATTTGGCCGCTTATTCGACGTCTGAACAAGATCAAATTATCGAGCTGCTCCGCGAGGCCATCTCCTCCCGCGTTAATGTAGCCATTTTTGAGCGGCTAACTACCGAGGAGCAGCGCGACCTGCTTGAGCTTGCCGACCAGGACAACAATCAGCGAGTAATCGAATACATTAACAACAAAATCCCCGAGCTCAACCAGCTGATCAATCAGATCACCAGCACCACTATTACCGAATTTAAAAATCGTTAACTCTGTTTATTTAAAAACAATCGGGATCTCCACCGCCGCATCATGCTCGGGCAAACCCGAGGCATTAGAGCGCTGTAAAATAAGCGCTCCCCGCTCGCCATACTCGGGCTTGGTAAACTCGAGCGTCGCCTTAAAAGGCACAAACTCCTCGGTCATCCAGTCGCTCTCGGCCTCGGCATAACCCTCCGCGATAATCAAACCATCCCAATTAACGAGCACCACTGGGAAAGTGGCCTCAAAATACCAAGTCCCCCGCGCCTCACCGGTAATAACCACCGGCGAGGCGATGGCTTGCCCGGGCCGCGGACTGGCCACCCTAATGCGCTCATCCGTCGTCTTTTGGGGTAATTGATCAGCATCAAGATAAAACCAAAAACCTGCCCCTAAAATAACCAAAACCAACAAAACGGTAAGGTAAAATATTTTCATAGCTTTATTTAATCATCTTTAGGCTTTAAGTCTAAGCACACCGAGTTGAGGCAAAAGCGTTGACCGGTGGCCGTGGGACCATCAGGAAAAACGTGACCCAAATGTGAGCCGCACCGAGAGCACACCACCTCGGTGCGGCTCATGCCATGTGAGTCATCGGCGATCTCTTTAACCGCTCCAGGCAAAGCCTCGTCAAACGAGGGCCAGCCGGTACCGGAGTCAAACTTGGCCGTCGAGGCAAAAAGCGCCTGGCCGCAGGCAGCGCAATTGTAAGTGCCCTCCCGCTTCTCGTGCAAAAGTTTGCCACTAAAAGGCGCCTCCGTCCCCCTCTCCCGCAACACCGCATACTGCTCGGGGGTTAATTTTTGTCGCCACTCATTCTCGACCAACAAATCGGCAAATTGTTTTTGCACCTTCTCCAACTTGGGATTAATAATCACTTGGCAATAGGGCTCGTTTTGATGATTAGCATAATAATCTTGATGATAATTTTCGGCCGGGTAAAAAGTGGTTAACGGTTCCACTTTGGTGACAATCGCCTGTCCCTCCCCGTTTGAGCGGTTTAAATCGGCAATAAATTTTTCGGCTTTTTCTTTTTGCTCCGGCGTAGTGTAAAAAATAACCGAGCGGTACTGGGTGCCAACGTCATTACCTTGGCGATTAAGCGTAGTTGGATCGTGCGAGCCAAAAAAGACGGTTAATAAATTCTCATAGCTAATAATAACCGGATCAAACTCCAATTTAATTACCTCCACATAACCGGTCGCCCCCGAAGAGACCTCCTCGTAAGTCGGGTTGGGTTTGGTACCGCCGGCATAACCGGGAGTGACATTACCCACCCCCTTAAGCATCTTAAACACCGCCTCGGTACACCAAAAGCATCCACCGCCAAATACTACCTGCTCTAAATTAGACATCAATTATAGTTCATCAACGGCGTCGTCGGCCAAGTCCTCCGCCTCCTCGGCTAACTCCTTAGCCTCGTCATAGTCGCCGTCATTGTAAGCGTCTTTGGCCTCCTCCAGCTTATCTTCAGCCTCGCTTAGTAAATCCTCGGCCTCGTCGACATCCTCACCGTCGTCATCGGCATCATCAATCTCCTCCTCGGCATCATCGATGGCCTCCTGGGCATCTTGGATCGCCTCCTTGGCTTTGTCCTTGTCGCTCTCATCGCCAATAGCATCAATAGCGTCGTCTACCAAGTCGCGTGCCTCGTCGGCCAACTCCTCGGCCTCGTCAAAATTCTCCTCATCCAATTGCTCTTTAGCCTCGTCTAATTTATCCTCGGCTTGCTCTAAGATCTCCTCGGCCTCGTCGGTACTCTCGTCATTATCGTTAGCCTCTTCAATTGTCTCCCAAGCCTCAGCAATCTCGTCCTCCACTTTATCAATTAAGTTATCAACCTCGTCCTCCTTAGTCTCGCCGCCGGCATCCTCAAACGCATCCTCCGCATTGCTGTAAGCATCAGTGGCCAGCTCCAACGCCTCCTCATAGTCGCTATCAAAATAAGCCTCCATCGCCTTAAATAAATCATCTTTGGCGTCGGCTAAATTATTTTTTGCTTGCTCAATATCGGCACCACTATTATTGTCATCGATCTCATCATCGGCGGTATCGATCATTTTTAGTGCCTGCTTGATCTTGGCGCGCACCGTCGCCTCATTGGCCGTTTTATTAGACGAGGAGACTATTACTCCCTTATTGCCATCATCGTCATCATCGTCGTCATCTTGGCTTTTATTTTTATTTTTTAGAGCCTCGAGTTGAGCCGCCAATTGAGCCGCTTGATTTTTGAGCGCCTCAACATTGGACGAGCCTGAACTGCCGCCACCCATTAACTCCAGATATTTTTTGCGCGACAATTGGCCAAAGTAGCCGCTGGCCGGAGTAATACCATTGGCCGCCTGCCACCGGGCGATGGCCTCTTTAGTTAACTGGCGGAAGAGTGAGGTCTCTTGCCCCGGCGCCCCCGCCCCGCTGGTGGCAATAATAAATCCGGCGCTGTTTAAATACTTTTGGAGACAGCGCACATCCTCGCCATTAACTCCAAGCTCCAAGTCGCGCAAAAAGTCGCATTTAGTAGACGCCTGCGCCGGCACTACCGCCGCCGCCCCGACCAAAACCAAAACAATTAACAATAAAGTGAGTTTTTTCATATACCCATATTCTACCATGAGGGGCTATGTTATGATGTTGATAAATGAGTCCTCAAGTAGCCATAATCGGCGGAGGTGAGATTGGGCAGGCAATTAAAGCCTTGTTAGTCCCCGGCAGTTTAATCGGCATTTTAGATAAAGAGGCTAGCCGCTCTACCCTGGCGGAGCCGGCCGAGCTGGCGGGAGCCCTAGTAGTGTTTGTGGGTGTGCCCTCCCAGTTTATCCGGGCCGCTTTAAGCGAGTACCTGCCTCACCTTAAACCGGAGGCCATAGTGGTGGCTTTAACCAAAGGCTTAGAGCAAGGGAGTAATAAATTAGTGCCCGAGATTTTAGCCGAGGTTTTGCCCGGCCGTCCCTGGGCCCTCTTGGCCGGGCCGATGATTGCCGAGGAGATTTTGGCCGGCCGCCACACCGCCGCCCTAGTGGCGGCCGGCCCCGGCGCCTCGGCCGATTTAATTAGCGCTGTTTTAGATCAAACCAAAATTAAACTCACCACCACCAGCGAGATTAAAGCGCTCGCCCTCCTCTCGGCTTTAAAAAATATCTACGCTATCGGCTTTGGGCTCCTGGCCGGTTTAGAGGCCGGCACCAATACTCAAGCCGTTTTTACTACCGCCGCTCTTAAAGAAATGGTTAAGATTTTAGAGCTCGAGCAAGCGCCCACCCTCCTCGCCTACGACTTGCCGGGCTTGGGCGACTTGCTGGCCACCGGTTTAAGCCCCGGCTCGCTAAATCGCCAAGTGGGCTTGGCTCTCGCCCGCGGCGAGACTCCACCCGTCTCCGAGGGTGTGCACGCGATTAAATATTTGCACGCGCGCTTGGACGACCAAACGGCGAGCCTCCCCCTCTTTACCGCCCTGCAACAAATTATTACCGCCGGCGCCGACCCGCGCTCGCTTATCGAGACGCTTTACCATGAGTAACAAATTAGCCTTGGTGCTCGACGCCGGCACCACCGGCATTAAAGCGCTGGTGTTTAAAGCAAGCGGCGAGATCGTGGCCAAGAGCGCGCGCACTATCGCTAAAAAAATTTCGGCCGCTGGCGTGCAGGTGGAGCAAGACGCAAACGACATCTTAACCGCCGCCACGGAGGCTCTGCGCGAGGTGGTGGCGGCGGCCGGCCTCACGACGGAAAATTGTGCCGGCCTCGGCCTCACTAATCAGCGCGAGACGGTAGTGGTGTGGAGTAAAATTAGTGGCCAGCCGATTTACCCTGCCATTGTGTGGGAGGACAGCCGCACCAAAGATGAGTGTGCCACACTCGCGCCCACCTACAGCCAATTAGTTAGAGAAAAAACGGGGTTAACGCTCGATAGCTACTTTTCGGCCTCTAAAATCGCTTGGATCCTGGCTCATGCCGCTCCAGCCGACACCAGCCAATTACTCGCCGGCACTATCGACACCTGGTTGCTGTGGAATTTACTTGAGGGCCGGCCGCATCTCACCGACTACACCAATGCCTCGCGTACTCTCCTCTTTAACATTAAAACCAAAACTTGGGATGAGGAGCTTTTAAAAATGTGGCGGATACCGGCGCCTTTACTGCCCGAGGTTAAACACTCGCTTGCCCTCTTTGGCACCCTCGACGCTAAAGTGCTGGGCTGGCCTTTACCGCTCTTGGCCGTGTGTGGCGATCAACAAGCGAGCTTTTACGCCGCACGTGAGGCTGGCGCCGCCGCCAAAATCACTTACGGCACCGGCACTTTTATCATGAGCGAGTTGGGCGCGGAGTTTAAACTGCAAGACGGCTTTTTTACCACGCTGGCGGCGGCGCCGGCCGGGCCCATTTACGCCCTCGAGGCTAAAGTGGGCACATACGCCGCGCGTATTGACGCACTTTTGGCGGGGCACGAGCCGCTCGACGAGGTGGTAAGCGAGATGACAGCGGCCGCTGGCCAAGTGTTAAACAAATTAACGCCGCCGCCCGCTAAAATTATCTTAGACGGCGGCATCACCCAAGCGCCCACCCTCCTCGCCGCCCAACAAGCGGCCAATCCGGAGCTAAACTTTACCCTCCAGCAACCCTTTGACGGCACCGCTCTCGGCATCTCCCAAATGGTCTTTGCCGCTCACTAAATTAAAAAATAATAGCTTTAATCCTCAAACTGCCGGCGCGCGCGCCAATAGGCGCACCAGTCGCACTGCTCGCCCGTGGCGGGTATAGCGTCGCTCGCCAAACATTTTTTAATTTCAAACAACGTTTTTTCGACCCAGGAGTCATCGCCCTGGTGCTCTATCAAATTAACGTCAAAATCAATGCGCTTATCAAAGGCCTGCCGGTCCATTTTGCCGGTGCAGTAAACAAAGTAGCCGGTGTTAGAGACCTTTAGCCCGTTTTGGCGCAAGAGCCATTGATAAACCTCCATCTGCCGCTTGTAGCCGTCCTGCCACTCTTTATCTAACGCTTTTACAGCCTCATCTTTGGCGGTGGCCTTGTAATCAACCACGATATACTCGCCCCGGCCGTTGATCCACAGGTCATCAATGGCCCCAGTGACCAAAAGTCCGGTCGGCTCGTGCTGGTACTTAATGCCGCCAAAATTTCTCCGCCACTCGTCGAGCTCGGCGTGCGACATCGGCCGCGCATCGATGCCATACTCCTTTTGTAGCGGGTGTTGCTCGTTTTTTACCCGGTATGAGTCAAACTCCTGTTTTAACAGATAATCCACCGCGCTGTTGATAGAGAAAGGGAATCCCGGCACCCGCTTAACTCCCAACTTGTTATCCAGATAAAAACAGCGCGGGCACTCCAAAAACAGGTCGATCTTAGACCGGCTCAACTTCCAATTTTTGCCGCCATAATTCCACGCCTCGCCTCTGTTGGGGTTATAATACTCGGACATAAATTTTAATTACAGAATAACCCCAATATCCCAATAAACCAAATCCCCTTCTACCATTCGCGCGAATGGTTCCATAACAGATAATTATTGCCAGCAGATCTCCGCCTCCTCGCCGATCTGACTCTCTAAGTATTTAGTGGCGGTGGACATATCGCCGATCTCATCGATCAAACCGAGCTTTAAAGCATCCTCGCCGATGTAACTTAAACCATTGGCCAACTTTTTAACCTCCTCCAGATCTAAATTACGATTAGTCGCCACCTGCTTAACAAAAATGTCGTGCATCTTTAAAATACCTTCCATGATTATCGCCTTATCCTCCTCAGTGATCGGCTTTTCCGGATTCCACACATCTTTGTATTTACCAGAGGCTAACTCAATAAAACGATAACCCTCTTTTTGTTTAACCTGAGATTCATCAAGATAAGAGGATGTTACCCCAATACTGCCCACATCCGAGAGGCTGGAGGCAAACACCCTGTCGGCCCCCGTGGCTGCCCAGTAGGCCGCCGAGAGACCTGAGCCCCGTATTACCGCCACATTAGGTTTACTTAATCTTTTTAAAGCATTGGCGATCTCCTCACCCGCTACACCGGAACCACCATCCGAGTCCACCAACAAGAGCACGCCCCTTATCTCCTCGTCCTTATCGGCCTGCTCTATACTGTAAACAATATCCTCCGAGGCTGTCTCCACCTCCGTAGCCTCAGCCTCCTCGGCCGACGAGTAAGTAGTTAAGTAGCCATTTAGTGATAGAGCTAAAACATTACAACTCTCACCTAGGCCATCGGTGTATGAGTAGGTCGTGGAGTAAGAAAAGTAGCCCGTATAAAACGCCACCCCAACCGCCACGGCGACCCCAACCAAAACCATTAGGATTATTATCTTATTTTTAGTCATATCCCTATCTTACCACCCCTCCAGTCACCTCATCTCCCAATTATACCAAAACTCCCCACCCTCCCCTCCTCCCAAATAGTCCCTCAAAGACTCAAGGTCTCACCCCACCAAAGGTTCTCATTTTTCCTGCATTACTTTGACTGCACCCTCTTTGTTTATCTTGTTAAAAATCCTCTCGATCCCCTCAATATGACTTTTTTCATGCTCTGGGCTGGTTTGAGCATTTTTGATAACTTCCGACCACTCATTAAGCATCAAAACCGCTCCTTCTCTGATTAGGTCGTAAAAGTTAGCTGGTTTGATGATAAAAGACTCATCACCTTTCTTACTAAACTGCTTTTGCCAATCCTTGTGTTTATCGTCAGGAAGGTTATTAGGTGCTAATGCAAAGTAAATCCCATCGCTTTTTTCTGAAAGACCAAAGAAATGAACGAGTGAATTCCTAAATTGATATAACCTATCACTAGAAATTCTTGACCAGTCTTGAGGGGTTAGCAGATTAGGATTTTTATCGTTCAAACAGAACTGTTCGTACCATTTTTGAGCTCTTTCGCTCGTCTTTCCTGTTTTACCTAAATACTCATACCAATAACTGCCAAGAACATCTATCAAACTGAAGGCAATGATCATTTGTACCCGCAAAGGAAGTTTGTCATCTCCTTCTTTATTCTTGAGAAGAATTACATTTGTATCTTCAAGAACCTCATTAAAAAACCTAAAAACAAATTTTTCTCTTTCGTTGTGCTCGTTTATGAATTTTTGACACTGTTCTTTCAAGAAAATGGAACAAGTACTATTTACTGCACCATAGCACTTTTTGAATTTTTTATTACTTCCACATAGGCACAGATCATTTCTTCCAATATTCATCATAGAAGTTCATACCGTACCAGCGCCAAGGCCTCGCCTTGACGGAGGTCTCTAATTATTCCAAAGCGGATGACCAGACCCTTCACCCTCATAATATTGATCTTCTAATGAACCACTATAATTAGAAGATAAATCTGGTTCTATATCTCTACCAAACAAGAACCACGCTAATAGAATTACTATACCGAAAATTATTAACCCTGTTATTATTTCTCTAAATTCTTTATTCATATTAGCTTTTAAGTTAATTTATTATTTTTATACCTATTTTTGTTTTTCAACAATGATTTTTCTTTTACTTTTAAATAAACAAAATATAAATACTAGATTTTTGCCAAAATTTTCACCAAAAATAATGTAAAGGAAAATTGCTCTTAATAAGCTAAAAAATAGAATTACCCCTAAAAACGCTAAGACTGTGTAGCTAATTGTTTCTACCCACGAATTACTATAAGATGGTTTTCTCAAGAAAATCTCATAATTTTTTTCCGTTGGGACAAAAGTACTTTCTGACTCTACAATTGGTTTTAATTCATCGCCAGTTTCTTGATAATGGCAAGCAATCTTTGCCATTCTATCTAGATTGGTAAATTTATCTTTATTGTAATAAGAATTATCAAAAGATTTAAGATCATAGTACGCCAAATCAGAACCATCAAAATCACCTCGGAACCTACCGTCAGCACACTTTAAACTAAAGCGACTTTCATATCTATCAAGAACTGGTTTACTTTCAAGAAAAATTATAGCTGGAATTAGTAAGGAAAAAAGGATCATTGTTATAAAAATGACCTTAATTAACCGATACCACCATCTCTCACTTGACTCTTGTTTTATCATATTAATACTAATTTTTTATACAACTACTCAGATAATAGACTTTTTAAGTTAAAAAACAAGTATCCTGATCTAACCATAAAACAAAATTTTTCTTAAGGGCGATAGAGGTTAAGGACAGCCTTAACGCCAGCGAGGTTTTGGGGGAGGTCGGGAGAGTCGTGGGTTTTAAATTCCACCGTGATGGCCGGGATGCCGAGGGAGGCCAGCCAGCCCTCGGCGTCGCCGGTGATAGCGTAAGCGTCAAAGGTTTTAACGGCCGGGTAGTCGGCGGCTTGGGCGTAAGTGCTCATTAAGGTTAAAGTGGCGGGCAGTATCCCCTGCTCGCACTCCGAGGCGTAGACGGCGCCGGCCTGCGAGTGCCAAAAGACAGCCGCTTTAGGCTTGATTTTTAAAACCAAATTGCGCAGGGCCGCCGCCTCGGGCTCGGAGAAGGCGGCCGTGCCCGCGCTCACCTCGCGCCCCTGCCAGGTGCTGGTGGCCTGCCACTTGCAGTCAAAGTTGCGGTTTAGGTCGACGGCGCGGGAGTTAAAGCGGCCGGCGGCGCGGACGACCTTGTCGGCCGGTACGTCGCCGGCCGCAAAGCGCCCCTCTTTACCCACCACCTTGTAGACGCCGTCGGGATTTAAATTAGGCACCACCGTTACGCTCACATTAGCCGGCACCACGCCGGGGCTCGCGTTTAAATAATCAATTACCGCGTAGGCAAGTAAAACACTATTCCACTCATAGCCGCCGTGCACACCGCCAACAAACAAAAGATTGGTCGCGCCGGTGCCAAAGGTGTAACTCTCAATCGCTCGCCCTTGCACCGAGTAGCCGATAACTTGCTTGGTGGAGGTGGCGACGGCCGGAGCCGGCGGCAAAACGGCCGCCTGGCGCGACCGGTACCACTTAAGCGCGCCAATGCCCCCGCCGGCCAAAATGAGCACCGCGAGCGCACCGATCAGGAGCTGACGTAACGACCACATTATTTAGCGTAGTATTTTAGGATCGACTCAATGCCCGCTTTATTTTTACTCCACTCGGTAGCGCTGTAGTTAGTGAGGAGGACGCTGATCGCCGGGATATTATTTTTAGCGAGCCAATTGACCATGTCACCCGTCGTCTCGTAAAAGTCAAAGCTCTCATAGGCCTTGTAGCCGGCCGCTTTGGCGTAGGTGTTAGTGAGGGCCAAAGTCTCGGGCATTACCCCATCGCCATTGCGACAATTGGAGGCAAAGACGCCGCCAGCCGCGCTGTACCACACCACGGCGGCCTTGGGCTTATTAGCCTCGATATAATTTTTAACGGCGCGGCTCTCCGGCTCGGAGAAGGCGGCGCTACCGCCACTCACCTTTTTACTCTGCCAAGTGGCCTCCGGTTGCCACTCGCAGTCAAAGTTGCGATTTAAGTCCACCTCGTTAGCGTTAAAGCGGCCAGCCACCTGCGTCTCTTTGCTTTTAGCCACATCGGCGGCGGCAAACTTGGTCGTGGTACCCACCACTTTAGTGAGACCATCGGGGTTAAGCACCGGGATCACCGTTACCGTAATATTGCTGGGTACGGCGCTAGGATTAGCTTTTAAATAATCCATCAGCTCGTAAGCGAGGAGAGGTGTATTCCACGAGTAGCCACCGTGTATACCGCCCACAAAGAGGATGCGATCCGCCCCCTCGCCAAAGTGGTAAGCCACAATGTCCCTCCCCTCCACCGACTGACCGATGACCGTCTTGGTCTTGTCCTCTACTACCGGTGGCGTGGTGGTAGCCCCTGCCCCCGGCTCTACCGGCGCCGGAGCGGCCGCCTGATTAGTCCAGAGCCAGTAAGCCCCGCCGGCAATAATTAAAATAATGACAATAAAAATAATGGCGTTTTTCATATACCCTTATTATAGCACTTTGAGCCAAAACGCCACCCCCCTATTTCCCATCTACGATTCGGGCGAATGGTTCCATGGACATATTATAAACTAAATAACAGTTTGGAATCTTGAGTATTTTATGGCATAGTCTAAGGGTATTGCCGGTTCGTCTAATGGTAGGACACATCCCTCTGGAGGATGGTATTGGGGTTCGAGTCCCTGACCGGCAGCCAACTTATGATCTATTTTGTGGGGTATTTAATTGAGGGTGAGGCGGCAAAGTATTACCAACAGATCACTACCGACCTAGCGGCACGGTTTGGAATTGCTAATTTATCTTTACGGATACCGCCTCACTTTACTTTTAAGCCACCGTTTGAAAGCGACAACATAAATCCTTTTAAAAAAACTCTGGGTGATATTGCTTCCAGCCAAACCTCTTTACCTATAGATATTGATGGTTTTGATCGCTATGGACTAGACAGCAAAACGATTTATTTAAACGTTAGAAAAGACGACGGATTGAATAATAAAATTTTAAAAATAATAGACCAAATTAAAGACTTTGGCGAAAAGAAAAAGCCTCTGCCGGATAATTTTAGATTACACGCCTCGATTGCCCGACATTTGACCTCGGAACAATCAGCGGCTATTTGGAACTATTTACAAACCTTACCGCCGCCACATTTTGAGCTTAATTTTGATAATTTAACTTTGTTCCGATTGGCCGATAAAATTTGGCAGACAGAAAAAACTTGGCGGTTTTAATAAAATAAAAACGGCGCCCGTGGGACACGGGCGCCTTATCTCTTATTTCCTTTGATTACCATGTCTCGCCTTGACATTAGTGGTACACGGGGTCGATAAGACGATCGGCCAAAACTCTGTCGGGCGAGCGCCGAATGGGAATTTCTTGCCTGATCGCCGGCGCCGGGACTTGCTCCGGCTCTGGCATCGCCACCACTTGCCAGCCAGCCTTGATCTCAAAGCCAGCGTATTGCTGGAAGTTGACCAGCTGATCACCAGACAACCGATCGCAGATCTCGGCCTTCATCAACTCATCGACAAAGGCGATGCGATAACTAAGCCGACTGATCAACTTGATCTCCTCGACAGTCAGCTGACCGCGGACCAGAGGCGGCGCGGGTAGTAGCTCAATGAGCTGTTGCGAGAGGACAAACAACTTTTTAAGCTGCTCATCCTCTTTGATAGTCAACAAAAGGACATCATCCTCCCGGACCGGCTCATTTGGGGCATAACGAGCAATCTCCTCCGCGTTGATTAAATCAAGCTCGAGCCTCAGCCAATCAAAAATAATGAACATAGTTCACCCCCCTAACTGGCGCAGGACGACTCGATCGCCCAGCGATCAAGCTGCTCGTCAAACACACGCTTGTGGCAGGAGCGGCAGATACCACCCGGCCCTAGCTCATTGGCCGGATAACGACGTCGACACCGACCCTCACAGCGCATCAGCTTGGCCGCCGGAATCGGACGAAAATTGTTTGCTTCTGTTTTCTTGGTCATATTCCTCTCTTCCTCCATTGGTTGTTAAGGACATCCTCCCCCACCCTACCGATTTTTTAAAATTTAGTCAATAAAAATTCCCTAATCCAATTTACTCGGACCAGGGAACGTAAATTTTTACTTGAGTGACGTCAGATTACTGCGACAACTCATCAAGCACGAGCTTGAGAGCCTCCACCGGACCGCCCACCTCCTTAGGTGGTTTGGTAATCGGCCGGCCGATTACCAGATAATCGGCACCGACCGCCGCCGCCCCACGAGGCGCGGTAAAACGAGCTTGCTCGTCGCCCGCGGCCCAAGTTCGCCGCACGCCCGGCGTTACTTTTAACAACTGGCGTTGGACCGGATTCTCATGGTGCCAGCGGGCAACTATTGGTAACTCGCGAGGCGAGCAGATTACCCCATCCAAACCATAACCGGCGGCCAAATCAGCCATATTGTAGACCAAGTGTCCAATATAATTTTTTTCAGCCGCTTGATACAAACTTGGATCGGCAGGATCAAGATAGGGATAGCCAATCTCGACCAAGTCATTAAAATCCTCCGAGGTCAAAACTGTAACTCCCAACACTTTAGTGTTGGGGTTTTCCGCTTTAACCGCGGCGGCCGTTTGCTCGAGGGCCCTACTACCGCTATCAATGTGGACATTCAACATATCCACCCCGAGGGCCGCCACCGCCCGACTGGCCTCAGCAACGGTATTTGGTATGTCCTTAAATTTGCCGCCGTAAAAAATCCGACCACCCAAACTTTGGACAAACTTAATCGCCTGCGGACCGCCCACCGAGCTGATGAGCTCCAAACCGATTTTGAAGATTACGCCAAATGGAGCTAACAAACTGATCAGCCCCTCGACTTCCTTAAGTGTTTTGACATCCAGTGCAATAATTACTGGCATCGCGGTGCTGTTTTCCACAGTTTTTTCTCCTTATTAAAGGCCTCGTTATTTTCCTCCCCCACCCTACCGATTTTTTAAAATTTAGTCAATAAAAAGCCCCGCAAGGCAGGGCAAAGAAAACTTTTAGTGCCTAGTGGGCTGTGCCTCACTCATCAGACCGGCTAATTCGTCGAGACCCGTTGGTACCAAGACAGTAGCTGAATGATTGTAGGCAAAAATCTTCCAACCCCGACCAATCCGGATACTGTCATATTGGTAGGTGAGTATATGCTGTTCCGGCGTCAATCCCATTCTGATCGATAGCCATTTCAGCTTCTTGACCAAGGAAATTTGTTGGCCCAAGACATCAATCTCGGCCCTGGCGTTAATAATGGTCAGTTCATCATCATTGTCACCCTCCTGACCGAGAAAAAATTTCTTAATTTGTCGCCGTAAAATCGGGATATTAACCAGAGCCAGCTCGTCTAGTTTGTTTTGGAGACGTTTGATCAAAATAAACATCTTCTTGACCTCGGCATCCTCGACAACACTGACCTCGACCTCACCTTTCTCTGGGCCTTCTGGAAAAATGATCGAATCGACTTCGGACATGTCGATCTTATCTAACTCTTCCCGCAACCACTCCAAAGTGGACATGTTTCTCCTCCCAATTTTTCCTAGCCGATCACCGCGATCAGCTTCTTTTTTTATTATAAACCAAAGGTTATTTTATGTCAAATTAGTTTTGTCTTCCCCCAACAATTTAATCAAGGCCAGCTCCAGGGGGAGTTGAGGTAAATAGGGATTTTCCAATCGGAGCGAGGCGGCGAGGAGCTCGCGGAGGAGATCCGGAAGCATAGTGCTTGCCGGTTTGGCCACCACCTCGGTTAAAAACTTTTCCTCCTCTTTGTCGGTCTCGCTAAAAATTTCCGTCTTCAAGGCTGGCGAGTATTTAAGGAGCATTGCCAGCCGCACCTCGCGGAGCAACAGTTTGATAAACAAATTAATATCTTTATCCTCACTCACCGCCTGCGCCACCACGCTCAAAGCCCCGGCTAAATCGCGATTGAGCGTGGTTAAAATTAAATTGTAAACGAGCCACGAGTTTGGCGCGCCGGTTACCTGCTCCACCTCTTTAGCGGTAATTTTTTTATCATAACTTGCACTAATTACTTTTTGGACCAAGCCGAGAGTGTCGCGGAAGGAGCCCTCGCCCAAAAAAGCCAAAATACTGGCCGCCCCTTCGTCAAAAGCGTAACCCTCCTCTTTGCCGACACTGGCCACCAACTTTTTAAGCACCTCGTTTGACGGTTTTTTAAAGGTAAAAGTTTGGCAGCGCGAGACGATAGTGTCGGGCACCTTGGCCAAGTCAGTCGTCGCTAAAATAAACACCACGTGCGCCGGCGGCTCCTCCAGCGTTTTAAGGAGCGCATTCCACGCCTCCTTGGTGAGCATGTGGACCTCGTCGATAATGTAAACTTTGACCTTAGACTCAAAAGGTAGAGTATTAACTGCCTCGCGGAGCGCCCGGATCTCGTCGATACCCCGATTAGAGGCGGCGTCGATCTCGTATAAATCGTGGCCGCGGCAGCCGAGTTCGCGCGCCAAAATGCGGGCGACGCTCGTTTTACCGGTGCCGCGCGAGCCGTAAAATAAATAAGCGTGGGCGGTGTTGCCCTCTTTGAGCGAGCCCTTAAGCACCGAGACAATGTGATCTTGGCCGATAACTTTGGAAAAACTCTCCGGCCGATATTTGCGATAAAGCGTCGTTTCAGACATGGGCGCTTTTTAGTATAGCAGACACTTGGGCCGCCGTCTCGGCCGCCATTAGCGCCTCGCGCACTCGAGCGGCATTAGGCAAATCTTTAACATAAGCGCCAAAAAATTTGCGCATCACGGCAAAGTTTTTGGTATGGCCGCCAAAGAGCTGGTCATTGATGGGACCGGGGCGATACAGCTTTTCAAACAGCTCTACATGCTCTTGTAGTTTATTTAGACGTTCTTTGGGAGTTACCTCTTTTTCAGCAAAGAGCCAAGGGTTACCGTAAATGGCGCGCCCCAACATCACGCCATCTAAACCATACTCCGCCGCTTTTTGTTTGGCCTCGGCCACCGTTTTAACATCGCCATTAGCTAAAGTTAAAACACTAGTATCTTTAGCGAGCGCCACCACCTCGCGTGCCAACTCCCAATGAGCCGCCACTTTAGACATCTCCTTGCGCGTGCGCAAATGCCAAGTAATCGCCGCCGGCTTAGCCTCGAGTAATTTAGCGCCCCAACTTTCAAACTCTAGCTGATTGTAACCTAAACGCGTTTTGACGGAGACCGGGAGCGAGCCCGCCCCCTCTTTAGCCGCGGCAATGACCTCTTGAGCGAGTGAATGATTTTTGATTAAAGCGGCGCCGGCGCCCTGCTTCTCTATGGTCCGATCGGGACAGCCCATATTAATGTCGATACCGGCAAAACCAAGACCGGCCACCAACTTAGCGGCCTCGAGCATTTTCTCCGGTTTGGCGCTAAACAGTTGGGCAATGATCGGCTGCTCGCTGGGCGTAAAGTAAAGCTCGCGCAAGAGCTTGGCCCGCCCTTTGTCCGAGCACAAGCCGTCGGCCGAGACAAACTCGGTAAAAAACAAATCCGGGCTCCCACAGCCGGCAATAATTTGGCGGAAGGCCGAGTCGGTAACGTCGGCCATGGGGGCCAGGGTGATGATCGGCCGCGGTAAAGTCTCCCAAATAGTGCTCATGAGCCTACTATGCCGTTAGGGCGCAAATTTGTAAAATACTTTGTTGCCAAAGCGGATATCAATGTACTCGAGTCGGCCGCGTTTGGCGCCAAACTCTTTTTGGAAAGCGTTAGAGTGCCAAACCGAGGCCAGATTGCGGCCGGCGATCAGCAAGTCTTGGTCTAAATTAAGACGGAGCTGCCAAGAAAGTGGCGCGCCGATGCCGTATTGCCTAACGGTAAAAGCGGCATCGCCGGCCGGCAAGAGCTCCGCCGACTCAAAGCGCGTGGCCGTGCTGGTGCTTGAGCCCAGGAGCGCCTGGCCAGCCTCGGCAAAACGCGCCAATTTAAGCAAATGTATCGCCGGTACCGGCTCGGCCGGCAAAACAGCGGGCGCGCTGGTGGCTCTGACCTCAAAAAAGAGAGCGCTGGAGAACCAGGGCGCCGGGGCATATACCAAACCGGCTTGATCGATAAAAAAGCATTTGTCTCGCGACTCGCCAACGCACCAGAGCGCGAGCGGCGAGCGCTCCTCCACCGCCACCTCTACGGCGGTAAAACCTTGGCGGTAAACGGAAACATTGTGGAGGCGCGGTATAACCGAGAGCAGACCCGCGCGGACGCTCTCGGTGGGATACCACAAGATGTGGTTTTTGGGGATCAGATAAAAATAGCGCCCGGCCGTAAGCGACTCGACCAAGGCAACGATCTCACTGGTTGGCACCACTTTGTTGCCGGACACAGCTACCGTTTGCACCCTTAGCCAAGGCGCCTCGACCAAAAAGACAATCAAAATTAAGGCCAGCGCTGCCAAAAAAAGCGAGAGATAGCGCCGCCGCGAGCGCTCGCGGCGGCGCAGCTTAATGGAACGCTCCAAAAGCTCCTTGCGCGACAAAGACATATAAAATTAGGAAATGACTGACCGCCCCAAATAAGACTGCAGTACCGCCGGCACCGCAATCGTACCATCGGCCTGCTGATAGTTCTCCATGATGGCGATCAGGGTACGACCGAGAGCAAAAGCGGTGGCATCATTCATATGGACATGCTCGGTTTGCCCGCTTACCCGCTTAACCCGAGTGTTAAGCCGTCGCGCCTGATAGCCCTGCATCAGATCGGCGCTATGCGTCTCGCGGTAAGTTTTTTGCCCAGGCATCCAAGTCTCAATATCGATTTGGCGATGATCAGGTTTGCCCATATCGCCGGTGCATACCAGCACCACCTGATAAGGCAATTTTAATTTGCGTAGCAAATACTCTTGGATCGCCACCAGCAAGTCCTGCTCCTGATACGAGTGCTCGGGCAGGCAAAAAGTCTCCAGCTCGATTTTATCAAACTGGTGCTGGCGCAAAATCCCTTTGGTATCCTTGCCGTAAGAGCCAGCCTCGCGGCGAAAGGCGGTCGAGTAGCCGACATAGCGTATCGGCAAAGCCTCCTCCGGCAAAGTCTCATCCATATGGAGCGGCCCCATGGTGTGCTCGGCGCTGCCAATTAAAACCAGATCATCTTTCTCAAAAAAATAACGATCATCGATGGGATGCAGGCGGGCCATCCGGTTCATCACCGCCGACTTCATCATTACGGGCGGCAGTATCGGCACAAACGCTTTTGGACTAACAGTTAAACCGGCCTCGTCGATAATGTTTTTTAAAGTCTCCTCATTAGTTAAAATTGAAAACACCCATTGAATTAAAGCAAACTGCAATAAAACGAGATCTTTTTTAAGGTAAGCAAAACGAGCACCGGAGATATCTCCCGCTCTCTCAGAATCAATTAAATCAAGGGCTTTGCCTAACTCCCAATGCGGCTTAGGCTCAAAATCAAAGACGGGCTTTTCGCCCCACTCGCGGACAACTTTGTTGCCGGACTCATCCTCGCCCAGCGGCGTATCCGGAGATGGGATATTGGGCAGTTTGATCATCAGGGAAATAAACTCCTTTTCTACTGTATCGATTTTGTCTTTGAGGTTTTGGCCGGCTGTTTTTAACTTGTTACCCTCCTCAATATTGCGCTCGGCCGCCACGGCATTGCGCTTTTGGTTTAACTCGGAGAGCTCCTGCTGCAAAGAGCGCCGCTCCTCGGCCAACTCGAGTAAGCGATCCAAGTCTACCGCCTCGGCGCGCTTGTTTTTGATCGCCTCCTCCACCAACTCGCGATTCTCCTTAATAAATTTAATGTCTAACATTGTCTCCCAGAATAGCAAAATTTGTTACAATACACCACATATGGCCGAGATTAGGACGCTGGCAGCCGACGACTACCCACCGTACCTAGCCGAGATCCCCGAGCCGCCGGCCAAGCTATTTATTGAGGGCGCTTTGCCCGGACCAGAGTATCATTTACTCACAGTGGTGGGCTCGCGCAAATTCTCGCAGTATGGCCGCGAGGTGTGCGAGAAGTTGATTGCCGGCCTCCGCGGCTATCCGGTAGCGATTGTGTCCGGACTCGCGTTAGGTATAGACACCATTGCTCACCAGGCGGCGTTAAAAGCACGGCTACCCACCATCGCCTTCCCCGGCTCGGGACTCGATCGCCAGGTTTTACACCCCCACTCTAATCGCCGTCTAGCGGATGAGATCGTGGCCGGCGGCGGTGCACTCGTCTCCGAGTTTGAGCCCAAAATGCCGGCGGGTTTGCACACCTTCCCTCGCCGCAATCGCTTAATGGCCGGTTTGGCTAAAGCGACACTGGTAATCGAGGCAGGCGAAAAGTCGGGCACTTTAATTACGGCGCGCTTGGCGCTTGAGTATAACCGCGAGGTGCTGGCCGTACCGGGATCCATTTTTAGCCCGAGCACTGCCGGCACTAACGAATTGATCCGCCGCGGCGCCACGGTGGTAACTAAACCGGAACATATTTTAGATGTCTTTGATTTGATACAAGTGGGCGTGGTTAGCCAGCCCACTTTATTTGATAACGCTTCCGATAAAGAAAAGATTATTTTAGAATTATTGACTATAGAGCCGCTGCCGCGTGACGAAGTGATCGCCCGCTCGGGCCTGGCCACCGGCGACGCCAACGCCACTTTAGCGATGATGGAAATCAAAGGCTTAATTATCGAAAGCTTAGGCGAATTACGATTAGTGTAAATAAAAAAATGACCCCCAATCCGCCGAAGCAGACCGAGGGTCAAAGTGTTCAAGGGACAAAGGATCAGGCTTGCGCCGGAGCCAAAGGTTCCTAGGATTCGAGAACAGAATTGCGGGAAAACACCTGACGGCCATCACGCCAACTGCCCGGGTCCCCGACGGAGTCCGCATCGACATCCCAGCCGACATCAATCCAGATGACGACGACGGTACGCAACACACCATTTTGGTCCTTGATGTAGAAGATGTTGGCGTAGCCGTTGTTCAGGAGAACACCATCTTCGCCCTTGCCCTGCTTTTCCATGAGGGCAAACATCTCGGAGAGCGTCGTTTCCGACTTCTCCGCACCGCCGAGTTCGGCGATGATTGGACCGTCCACCGATGCCTTGCGCAGTTTTGAGTAGCGCAGGGTTTGTTCGCTGATCGGGTCTTCGGTTTTGCCGGAGTCCGAGAGGAACCATTCGGTGAAGTTGTCGCCGAGATAGCTGATCTTGACCTTGGCTTTGCGACCAGTGTCACGAACGAACTTCTCGCGAGCGACGAACTTGCCGGTGGTTGCGGGAATGACGATCGTCGAGATGAACTCGAGGATCGAGGGAGTTGGGTTTGGCGGACAAAGAGCCTTTTTTAAGACTTCTTGCAAAGCCTTTGGGTTACCGATCCAACCCTGCATTACATCCTCATCCACCTCCGGCAGAGCATCAACTACTGCGGACGCAAACTTCTTGGTCTGTCTGTCAAACATGGCGTTTTTCTCCTTTTTGGAATTTTGCCATTTATCTTAATGATATAGGGACAAGTATATACTTGGACCAATTCACCATCCATTATCTATTATACACCTAATATCATTTTTCGTCAACTAATTGCACCAAAATAATGCCATGGCAGCAAAATGGAGCAATTTAATAAAATACAATAATATAGAAAGTTAGAAGCGTAACTAATTTGCTAACATACTAGGTTTTAGGTAATACTTACATAACACATGAGCGCTAATGGAATAAAATTGTTAATTGTCGAGTCACCGGCGAAGGCCAAGACGATTGCGAAATATTTAAATAATGAGTACACCGTCCGCGCGTCGGTGGGCCACATTCGCGATCTGCCTAAATCAAATAAAAACGCCATTGATATTAAAGGCGGCTTTATCCCCCACTACGAGATCAGCAAGGGGAAGGAGAAAGTGGTTAGTGATTTAAAAAGCTTGGCTAAAAAGTCTAGCGAGATCTTACTGGCCACCGACCCGGATCGCGAGGGCGAGGCTATTGCTTGGCACGTCGCCGAGATTTTAAATCTCGGAAATAAAAAATCCGAAATAACAAATAACAAACTTAAGAGGGTTGTCTTCCATGAGATTACTAAAGAGGCCGTGCAGGAGGCGATTAAAAATCCGCGGGACATTGACGACGACCTCCGCCGAGCTCAAGAAGCTCGTCGAGTTTTAGATCGTTTGTTCGGCTACGACTTGTCGGGCCTCATTTGGCAAAAGGTGCGCTACGGCCTCTCGGCCGGGCGCGTCCAATCGCCGGCGCTCCGCATTTTAGTCGAGCGCGAGCGCGAAATTAAAGCCTTTATCCCCGAGGCCTTTTGGGTCCTTACCGGACTCTTTAAACTGAAAGACGGTACCGAGATGCCCGCCACTTGCACTGTCGAGCCCAAGACCGAGGCTGAGGCACTCGACATCGTTGCTTGTGGCCAAAAATCAACTTGGCAAATTAATGATGTGGAGGAGAGCGAGGCCAAGCGCCAGCCACGCGCGCCGTTTACCACCTCCACCCTCCAACAGACGGCCTCCTCGCGCTTGGGCTACTCGCCAAGCGTCACCATGCGCCTGGCTCAAAAACTTTACGAGGCCGGACACATTACCTATATGCGCACCGACAGTACTAATTTAAGTACGGTGGCCATTGCCGAGATCGAGCAGGCCATCGCCAAACAATTTGGCGCTAATTTATTTGAGCGACACGCTTATCAAACAAAAAGTAAAAATGCTCAGGAGGCCCACGAGGCCATCCGCCCCACTCACGCTCTAGTTAAAAGTGCCGGCGCTAGCGCTCAAGAAAAAAAGCTCTACGAGCTCATTTGGCAGCGCGCCATCTCGAGCCAAATGCCGGCGGCGATAATCAAGCGGACTAAAATCACTTTAAAGGCCAGCGATGTTCGAGTGCCGCTTTATGCCACCAATGGCTCGCGCGTGATCGCCCCGGGCTGGCTCCTGGCCGACCCGGCAGCCCGCGGCGAGGAGGTGGAGCTCCCCAAAGTAAATGTCGGCGACGAGGCCAAGCTCCTTAAACTAGAGTCCGAGGGCAAAGAGACTCTGCCGCCACCGCGCTATACCGAGGCCGGTTTGGTTAAAGAGCTTGAGAAGCGGGGCATCGGCCGTCCCAGCACTTATGCAAGCATCATCAAAACCATTATTGACCGCGGCTATGTGGAGAAGGACGGCCGCGCACTCAAGCCCACCGAGACCGGCGAGGTGGTCAGCACTTTTTTGGAGAATCATTTTGGCAATTACATCAGCGACTCCTTTACCGCCGAGATGGAAAATGAGCTCGACGAGATTGCCGCCGGCAAACGCGAGTACGCCAAAACCTTAAAAGATTTTTACACACCGTTTACCAAAGCGGTAAAGGAGAAAAAAGACATTCCTAAAATTACCGACTTGGGCCCCGCTCCGGCGGAGATGAAGTGTCCTGAATGTGGCGGCAAAATGATTATTAAATTGGGCCGCACCGGCAAGTTTTACAGTTGCGCCCGCTTCCCCGACTGCACCGGCGCCCGGACCCTGGAAGGTAATGTGCTAGAGGGCCCCAAAGAGACGGGCGAGATGTGCCCGGAGTGTGGCCAAGGCAAATTGGTCTCGCGCGAGGGGCGTTACGGTATGTTTGTGGCTTGCAGTCGCTACCCTAAATGCAAATTTATTAAAAAAGATGAGAATGCGGAGAAGCAGGGTGACACCGGCGTGACCTGCCCGATTTGCAAATCAGGTACCATGGTAGAGAAGCGCGGCCGCTTTGGCCTCTTTTACGGTTGCTCTAATTACCCCAAATGCAAACATATTATTAAAAGCAAACCGACGGGCAAAATCTGTGGTTACCCCCGCGAGCAGGGTCCCTGCCCTCACTTAATGATGACGGGCACCAAGACCATCCCCGAGCGCTGCAGCGACAAAACATGCCCCAATCACCATCCCCACAAATTAAAGAGTTAATCGACTTATTGCCTCTAAATACCGACAGTGGACTAATCGAGCGCGCCTACCACTTTGCTCTCAAGGCTCATGACGGGCAAAAACGCCTCTCCGGCGAGGAGTATATCGCCCACCCGCTCGAAGTGGCCAAAATCTTAGCCGGCCTCCGGACCGACAATGAGACTATCGCCGCCGGACTGCTCCATGATGTTTTAGAGGACACGACGGTAACGCGCGACGATTTGGTTAGAGAATTTGGCGAGACTGTCGCCTTTTTGGTGGACGGGGTAACCAAACTCGGCCAATTAAAATACCAGGGCGTCGAACGCCACGTTGAGAGCTTGCGTAAATTATTTGTCGCCATGGCCAAAGATCTGCGGGTAATCATGATCCGCTTGGCTGATCGCCTGCACAATATCCGCACTCTCCAACATGTCCCCAAAGACAAGCAAAAGCGGATCGCGCTGGAAACGCTTGAGATATACGCCCCGCTCGCCAATCGCCTCGGGATGTGGAAGATCAAAGGCGCTTTGGAGGACGGCGCCTTCCCCTACGCTTACCCTAAAGAGTACGCCGCGGTCACCGCTCTCCGCAAAACCAAAGGCCGCGAGAGCATTAAGCGGCTAGAGAAATTGTATCGCACTCTCTCGCGCGAGGCCGTAGCCCAAGGGATCAAGGACATCAAGATCGAATATCGGATCAAGTATCTTTATAGTCTGTACGAAAAATTAAAGCGCCACCAAATGAATATCGATCAGATTTACGACATCTCGGCCCTGCGAGTGATTGTGCCGACGGTGGCCGACTGCTACCAAGTATTAGGCCTCATCCACACTTTATGGAAACCGGTCTCCGGCCGCCTCAAAGACTATATTGCCAATCCCAAACCCAACGGTTATCAAAGCATCCATACCACCATCTTTGCCGGCGACGGCAGTATGGCCGAGATCCAGATCAGGACCGAGGATATGCATGAGGAGGCCGAGTATGGCCTGGCCTCCCACTTAATTTATGACGAAAACGGCAAAGCCAAAAAGCCGCGCCTAAACGACCCCAAGCTCGCCTGGCTTAACAAATTGCTGGAATGGCAAAAAGAGGCCCAACACTCGGAGGATTATTTGACCGCGCTTAAAACCGACTTTTTTGAGGATCGGATTTTTGTCTTTACCCCCAAGGGCGACGTGATTGAGCTGCCGGTCGGCGCCACGGCGCTTGATTTTGCCTATGCGATCCACTCCGAGATCGGCGATCACGCCAGCGGCGCTACCGTTAACGGCAAATTTGTGGCTCTCACCACAGTACTTAAAAACGATGACGTGATCTTAATTGAGACTAAAAAGTCTAATCGGCCGTCGGTAAAGTGGCTCGAGCACGTCAAAACCGGCCTTGCCCGCAAACATATCAAATCTTATCTCCAAAAATTAAATTAAAGGGAAAAATGCCTGACGGAGTAAAGCTCGTCGTCGCCCGCCGCGGGCTCCGCCGCCGGCGGCTGGTCGGACTCCTGTTGATCACCCTCGGCGGCCTCGGCAGTCGGAGCGGCCTCGGCGCTTTGAGCCATCAAGTCTAAAATGTGCCGCAAATCAGCGTCGGAAAAAAAGTCGATGGTCACTCGCCCGCCCTTGTCTTTGCGGTCGACCTTGACCCGGGTACCGAATTTTTCCGTCAATTTCTCCTCCAACTCAATGATCTCCGGCGGGATAAAAGTGTCTTTTTTGCGCACTTTGTCGTAGGCGATGCGACGGGCAATTTGCTCGGACTCGCGGACATTTAAGCGCTTGGTCACGATCTCGTGGAATAAGGCCAACTGCTCCTCCGGCCGATCCACCAACATTAAAATCGGCCGAGTATGGCCCTCGGTAATTTGGCCGGACATTAAAGCGTCGAGCGCCACCTGCGGCAAAGCAAGCAGGCGCAAGGTGTTGGAGACGTACTCGCGGCTGCGGCCCACGCGCTTGGCCACCTCGGTGTGTTTGAGGCCAAACTCGTTGACCAGTTGATGGAACGCTTGCGCCCGATCGAGCGGATTAAGATCCTCGCGCTGGAGGTTCTCGATAATCGCGAGCTCCAACTTCATCTTATCGGTCTGCTCGCCGCTTTTGATAATAGCGGGCACTTGGCTAATGCCGGCAATTTTAGAGGCGCGGAGACGCCGCTCGCCGGCAATGAGCTCGTACTCCACCGAGAGGCCGCCGTCCTCGCGCTCAATCTCCTTGCGCGTCACTACCAAAGGCTGGAGTACGCCGTATTGGCGGATCGAGTCGGCCAAATCGCGCAAACGATCCTCGTTAAACTCATGCCGAGGCTGGAAGGGGTTGGCTTTGATTTTGTCGACCTCGATCCAAAAGATCGAGTCGCCGCGGGAAATGGGCTCCATTGGCATTATTGTAACATGTTTGATTTTGGGCTAAAAATTGCTAAGATGGCAGAGTATTGCCGCGGTGGCGGAATTGGTAGACGCGATAGACTCAAAATCTATTAATCGCAAGATTGTGAGAGTTCGAGTCTCTCCCGCGGCACCACGTAAAACACGTAAAGCGAGGACGCTACGTGTCACGTGGCGCAGCCACAAAAACTAGATTAAGTTTGGCGCGACCACAGGTAACCAAGTGTTTTAGGTGGCTCGTGATAAAATGGGGTCAGTCCATTTTATTTTACGAGCATGTCTTTTGTTGTGTATATACTTGAAGATCAAGTTGATAAAACCTGGTATATTGGCTTTACTCATGATTTAAAGCAAAGATTAAAAGACCACAAGAGAAAACATAGCCCTTACACTAGTACTAAAAACGAGCTAAAACTCATTTATGCTGAAATGTATTTAAATAAAGGTGATGCCTTAGGAAGAGAAAAATTTTTAAAAAGTGGCGCCGGGCATCGATTTATTAAGAAGCAGTTAGCTAAATATTTTAAAAATTAGACAATTGGGGCTATTTAGCTATAATCAAATCAGATCATAGCGGGGCGAGAATGTGCCCCAGAAGGAGGCAGTATGGCGGCAGATGCGGTAGTGCCCTTTTGGGCGACAGACGACCAGCAACAAAGAAAAAGAGGGCGACGGAAGTCAAAAATCCGCGGGGCTCATTCCTTAATCAGAAACCCCAGGCTCCGGCGCTGTTTGCTTAAATTATCCCGACAGTCGGTGGTCCAATTTATTTTGCCGGGACAATGCCGACTGATGACGAACGAGGAGCGCGGCCAATTGGCTGACGGACTGCATAGTCTGGGCTTTGCCAAACCGAGATGGCTCGTGCTGCTCGCCGTTGACGGGCCAGTAGTACAGGAAGTGCAAGTATGCCTTTATAAGGACAATACCGAAATTTGGTTTTAGAATTTAAGCCGGCAAGGTGCGCTGCACCTTGCCGGCGCTCTTTATTTACGCTACGGTGGCAGGGTGGAGACTAAACCAAAAATCATCGTTATAGTGGGCCCAACCGCCACCGGCAAAAGCGCCTTGGCGGTAAAACTGGCTAAAAAAATAGGTGGCGAAGTGATCTCGGCCGACTCGCGCCAAGTTTACCGCGGCCTAAACATCGGCAGTGGAAAAATCAGCAAGAAAGAAATGGAGGGCGTCCCCCACTATCTCTTGGACGTCGCCTCGCCTAAAAAGCGCTTTACGGCAAATCAATTTAAAAAATTAGGCGAGAAAGCGATTGCTAAAATAATCAAGAAGAACAAAACGCCGATTATCGTCGGCGGCACCGGCTTTTATATCGACGCTTTGGTTGGCGGGCTCGTTTGGCCCGAGGTGCCGCCCAATGACAAATTGCGAGCAATCCTGGCCAAATTACCAACCGACCAACTGTACCAAAAACTGCGCGCCCTTGACCCCGCCCGGGCTAAAACTATCGACCGGCATAATCCCCGCCGCCTGATCCGAGCCATTGAGATTGCGCGCGCTTTGGGCCGAGTGCCTAAGCTTAAAGCCAAACCCGAGTATGAGCCGCTGTTTATCGGCCTTGATTTACCCGATCAGATTTTAAAACAAAAAATAAACAGGCGGCTGACGGCGCGCCTCAAGCAGGGGCTGGTGGCCGAAGTTAAAAAATTGCACCAGCAAGGCTTGAGCTGGAAAAGGCTTGGGGAGCTGGGCTTAGAGTATCGCTCGGTGGCCCGCCATCTCCAGGGCAAAATCAGTAAACAAGAACTGGTAAAAGAGTTAGAGCAGGATATTTGGCGCTTTGCCAAGCGGCAACGCACTTGGTTTAAAAGTAATCACCAAATTGTCTGGCTTAAATCGCCTAGCTTGTCAACTTGTCTAAAGAGCTGCGCAAATCACTTTTAGTGAGCTCCTCCTCGAGCTCCCGAACGTGCTTGGCCACCACATCATCGACGGCCTCACGCTGCTCCTCCTCCAGGTCGCGCCAATACTCGTTTTGGTGAGCGGTGAATTTTTCAAGCTCCAGGGCCAAATTGCCAAACAGCTGATGCTCGTTGGTTAAAGCTGTAAGTAAAGCATCGAGCGCCCGCTCGGGCATCTCGCCCAAATTATTTAAAATCGCCGTCTTAAGCTCCTCGCTGATCGGCGAGGCGGCGAGCAACTCACCAATCTTTTCTGCTTTTTGTGCGATGGTCATGATAGTCATAATTTTTAAGATTCCATTGCAATATTAACCGCGGCTTTGACTGCTTTTTTGCCGGCCAAGAGCGCCGCCTTGGCGGCTAAACTCTTAAGCGACAAGACTTTACCGGGACGTAACTGCCTATCAGAGATCTCGCCGCTAATGCCCCACTCTTTAACCGCGATATTGTTCTCTTTGGCGACCTCTTTGGCCGCCTCCAAAATTTGAGCATTGGTCGGATTTTTAATGCCATGGTTAGACAAATAATCTTTGGTAATATTCCAAATATTGTCGCCTTTATCTATTAGCTCCTCGTCGGGCATGGGCAAATCCTCCAACTCCACCCCGCCGGCGGCTGTGGGAGTAAGGAATTTTTTAATAAGATCTTGGACGTAACTACTGCCGGTGCCGGTTGGCGCATCGGCGTGCATTACTCGCTCAGCCGCCTGTTTAACACCAGTACCGAGCGCTTTTTTGGCCATACGGCCGCCCCACCATGCGCCGATCTTGGCGCTGCTTGTATAAGCAACGGCTCCCAAAGCGACACTCGCCAATGCAAACTCGATGCCGCCGGCCACATAGCGCCGATACCACTCCGGATCGAGATTTTTGCGGATTAATTTATTGTAATTAATAATATCGCGGTCAATTTGAGTATAACGAGCAACGGAAGCGGTTCGGCGCAACTCGGACTCAATATTAAATAATTTCTCTTCAGTTAAAATCGGCCGGCCACGAAAATCGACTTTTTTGGCAAAACGCTCGCGCAAAGTACTTAGAGCACCGTCAACCAACTCTTGCTCAATTTCTTTATTTTGACTGATCTTTTCCGCTGAAACCCAGTTGGCCATATTGCGATACAATTCCTGTGGCGGCAAAGCGTTACGCTCCTCAATACCCAACTGGTCATAGAGATTATTCATTCGGTTAGCTTCCTCATGCTCATCATCGTAAGTTAAATTTTGTTCTCGTTGTAATAATTTGGTATTACGACTGGCCTCTTTAGACACACCCTTAACCTCCGAACGCAAATATTCCGCCTCATGCACCTCCCAAAAGCCGAAGGTGGCCACACCCTTGACCCGCTCGCGAGCAAAGCGCCAAGCATTGACCGCCCTCTCGGCGCCGCTCTGCAATCTCTCGCCCACCGGCTTAAACTTTTCTTTAATCTCGTCGGCGATGGCGCCACCCAAATCGGCGCCAGCCTCCTTAAACTTCTTCCACGCCGACTGTTTAGCCTCCTCCCCAACCGGCTTCTCTCCCATCATTCGTCCAAAATCCTCATCCACTCTCTCAACCTCCGGCTTAATCTCTGGCAAAGATGGTGGCATTTCGGGAGTTTCTAATTCTTTTTCTTTTGCGCGCAAGGCTTCAAAAGCATCACCCTCCGGAGTACCTTTTAAAATAGGTTGATCTAGACCTTGTGGATCAATGGCCCGACGCTCGGCCTCTAAAACAAATTGTGCTTCACGCTCGCGGTCTCTTCTATTATCGTGGCCAATACGCAAAACCTCTTCTAAGTCTTTTTCTTGATAAACCGGAGCGGTAGGCTCGACCACTTCAACCTCCGGCAAATGCGACGGCACTTTAGATTTTTGAGTTGGACGTCGACTAACAGACGGTGGTATATGTTCTGGCGTTATAGAAGATTCTTCATTATAATCCATCTCTTCCAAATCATGCTCGTACTCTGCTGGGCCATGCTCCGGCTCGCTGATGTCCTCATCTACCACGGATTTAATTTCCGGCGTTTCAAAATATTTTTCCTCTTCCTCGGTTAATGGCACTTCTTTGGGTTTGGTAAAAGCGGGAACTTTCAGATCAAACGGATCGCCTATCGGCAAGTCTTCCGGCGGTTTAATTTTACCTCTTTTGGCATCGATCAACATTTGTTGATAGACCTCCTCAACGGTCTTGGGGTTTTTAGCTTTTGCTTTTTGGGATTTGGGTTGAGATTTTGCCGGTGGCTTAACCGGCTTTTTAGATAAGCGACTTTTCTTTTTAACTATTGATTTTAAATAACTGACCGGATCACCTTGATCATCATACTCAGTAACCTCGTGGGGCGGTGGTATGCGCCGGCGAACTGGTGGCCGCGGCTTATTGGCTGACGGACGGAGTTTTGGCTTAGACTCTTCTACTTTAGGAGTATCAGGTGTGATTGGATAACGAGCGCGTAAACCTAGCGGCGGCTTACCCATTTTTTTCCTCACTCTCTCGATACGCTTGTCCATCAGGCGCTCCTCTTTGGTACGCAGATCGGGTAATTCGATAACCTCAGGCAATTTAAGTTCTTTAGGCTTCTTATTGGACATCAACTTCATTTCCGGTATCTTTTCATCATTTGATGGTTTTTCAAAATTTGGCATAGCCATGTAATTTTAATGATAACACAAATCTAGGCGGGTCCACCCCGACTCGAACGGGGAACGACGGTTTTGGAGACCGCTGTTTTACCATTGAAACTATGGACCCAAGTAAAGTTAGTATGGCACAAAAATAGGCTGTCTTCCAGCCTATTTTTTGGACTCGTTATGGGTGGTTTGCTTTTTGCACCACTTGCAGTATTTTTTGAGCTCGATTTTGCGCTCTACCCGCTTGCGATTTTTGCGACTCCAGTAGTTGATCCGCTTGCAATTTTTGCAGGTTAATTTGATTAAATGGTCTTGCGACATATGGGCTTATTTATTTAGTACCCGACTACTATATATTATAGTTGTATAAAAAACAAGACCCCAGCCTGCAAAGCAGACGGGGGTCCAGAGAACAAAATAGGGGTTAGAAGCGCTCGGCCCAGACGTAAAAGTCCTGAGCCGTATCGCCGGTGATCGTCACGATCACCCTGTCAAACCCGGGAGGGAGATAAAGCCATGCGTTGCCCGATTCTTGATTCGAGGCAACTAGCACCACCTCACCCGATTCAGTTACGGCTCGGATCTCGATGCCGAGACCATTACTAGTCGAGACGTAGAAATTCAATCCCTGTGGCCGGGCCATGTAGACCTTGGCTGGGACCATCTCGCCATCTCTCTCGACAGCGCCATCCAGACTCTCTTGTTGAGAGTAGAAGGTGTTGTCGTCGAGGAACATCTCCTCGACTCCGCCAATCAACTTGACGCTGATCAGCGAGTCGCCAGCCGGAGCCGGGACATCGATTTGACCGGACTGATAACGCTCGCCGGTACGCATGTTGACAATCTCATAATCGAGGTCGTCAAGCGGATCGTACCAAACACTAAACCCGCCTCGATACTCGTCGTAGTATGTTGGGCGGTCACCCATCCACAGTACAACGTCGCGCACATCCGCTCCCGCCGGCAATTGGAATGAGAGAAACTCCTCCAGCCACTCCGGCCTAAGCGTGACCATAATCGGGTCACCCGGCAAAAGCAGAGGGATTGTCTCCGTACCGCCATAAGCGACAGGGTACCCCGCTTTATCGTAGGCATTGAGCCACAAATAGAACTGTGTGGCCGTGCCCACCTCGTTAGCCGGCAAACCATCTAGTGGTTTGTCGCCTTCGTCGATCACGACGACAGTGGGGCCGTCATCGACCCAGATCGCCAAGTAAGTAACTCGGAGATCTTGACCGAGACGGAATTCCTGCGTGACGTGCTCTTTGGAGCCGTCACCTAACACGCGGGTAAAACCGGCGTACCCCCAATACTGCGCGACTTGCTCGCGCAAGATAAAGGCTCGCGCCGCCTGCTCGCTGTCAACTCCGCCACAACAGACTGCCGTGCCGGCGATGCCAGCCGAGGCCATGGTCGAAACGAGAATTGCAAGTACTGCGGTAAAAAATTTCGCCTTCATTAGTTATTCCCCTTCCGTTTTGACAACCCAATTATGAGTCGTCGTGCCAAAACCAAGATCTTTCAATTTTTGCTCTCGCTCCGACAATGGAGCGGAAGCGACGGTTTGGGGTCCCTTCCGAGAAGGCGTAGCCTTCTTGGGCAGGATCGGCTTTTCGACCGCCGGCGTTTCCACCGGAGTCTCAAACAATGGCTCGTCGTTCTTGGCTGGTCGAAGACTCCAACCAACCAAAACAACGACCGTAGCCACAATAATTGCCACGACTACAGTCCTCATTTTCCCTCCTTTCTTGTCTTGACAATGTCCCAATTAAAAATAGGCCCCATGGCCCATTTATATCACTTCTTCCAGTATAGCAAATTATACTAGGTTTGTCAAGCGTAATACCGATATTGTCAAGGTCTCACCTTGACAATAGATGGTGCTCTCGGCAGGAATCGAACCTGCATTTCAAGCTCCGGAGGCCTGCGTTCTATCCGTTGAACTACGAGAGCAAAATAAGAAGCGTGCCGGAGACAAGAGTCTCTAGCACGCCCATATTACACCAAATTACGCCACTTTGCTCCTCCCGCCCCGGCGGCCAAAACAGAGCGTACGGCGCTTGAGGGTGATCCGTCGATTGGCGGCGGCAATCGCCCGGTTAAAGTGATCAATTTCCGTACCGTGCGTGCCGCCGCGCACACCGCGGAAAATGGTCTCCCACTCCCAGCGGATCTCGCCGCGCTTTACCACCAGCCGTTTTTTGATAATGGACAGCTCGTGACGGCGGCGCCCCTTACCAGGATACCGCACCTTGGTCACCGAGACTTTGGCGTATGGCACTCCGGGAGAAATTTTGAAATAAGCACTTACCTCAAGGCCAGCGATTGTAAACAACGGATAGCGCTCCGCCGTTAACGGCTGGCCGGAGGCGTTGCAGATCACCGTCGCTCCACTCCGATTACGAGTGGTAAACTCTGCCTCCACTGCCCAAATCTCAACTTCGTTTGCGTGATGACGGAGACAAGGTGGTATCCGATAATACTCCACACCCCACCCCTCTTGAACACAAGGTAACTTGAAAACTATCTCCTTGTCCTTGTCGGCCAAAAGGAGCTCTAGCCGCCAGAGCATCCCTGGCAACGACTCAACAAAAACCTTTGACAATTTCTCCTTCCTGATAACCCCTACGATCATTTCCTTGCCCTCCTGTAAATAAACCAAAGACCCAGTTTAAACCAGCCCTGATTAAAGCAGAATCTTTAATGGTTGTAAAATAAGAGGTGCGCCGGGTTGCCCGCCCGAACGTGCCGAGCCACGATCGGTACGGGCGGGGATTCGAACCAACGTAGCGTTATTTTAATATTCGACTAGGTGCGCCGGGTTGGATTCGAACCAACGTAGCCCGAAGGGCGACAGATTTACAGTCTGTTGTAATTGACCACTCTACCACCGACGCATTATGAATTTGTTAAAAGTTTTTGAAAAGCTTTCCCGCCTTTATATGACTTGATTTTCAACTCTCGACGGGTAGCCTCTAACCTAGTAGCATATTTCTCACTATAGACTACAACAAATGGTCGGCGATGGCGAGTAGCAATGACGTGACCTTTGTTATGCCTAACCAACCTTTTACTTAGATCATCAGTCGATCCGATATAGTAACGCTGATCTTTTAGACTTTGTAAAATATACACTGCGTACATAACCAACGTAGCCCGAGGGCGCCCCGCTGTTAGCGGGGTGTAATTGACCACTCTACCACCGACGCATTTGCCCCTATTTGAGGCATTACGATTATGCCACAGCCTGCGTGGTTTTGCCACGACGCTTGGGCTTGGTTGTTTTTTGGAGCTCCAAGTGCGGCACGCCGTCTTTTATCGCCACCATCACCTCGCCGCCGCCCTCCACTTTGCGCGCAATAATAAACTCGGCGATCGGATTAAGCAATTTGGTTTGGATCAAGCGCTTAAGCGGCCGGGCGCCATACTCCGGCGTATAGCCCTCGCGCGTTAAATACGAGAGCACCTCCGGCGCGATTTTGAGCATAATCCCCTTTTTGGACAAGCGCTCGGCCACCAGCGAGAGCTGGAGCGAGACGATCTCCTGGATTACCTCGGCCGAGAGCGGGTTAAAGATAATAATCTCGTCCAAGCGGTTTAAAAACTCCGGGCGGAAGTAGCTCTTAAGCGACTCGTTGATCCGCTCCTTGATCTCCGCAAAATTGGTCTCGCCCTCATTGCCCACACCAAAGCCCATTTTTTGGAATTTGGTAATAAACTCGCTGCCGATATTGGAAGTGAGAATGATAATTGTGTTTTTAAAGTTGACCACCCGCCCCTTGGAGTCGGTCAACCGGCCGTTGTCGAGCACTTGGAGCAAGAGATTAAAGATCTCGGGATGCGCTTTCTCGATCTCGTCAAAGAGGAGCACCGAGTACGGTCGATGGCGCACCAGCTCGGTTAACGAGCCGCCCTCCTCGTAGCCCACATAGCCCGGCGGCGAGCCGATCAGCTTGGACACCGAGTGCCGCTCCATATACTCCGACATGTCTACGCGGATAAGCGACTTTTCGTCATTAAAAATAAATTGAGCGAGCGTCTTGGCCAGCTCGGTTTTGCCCACACCGGTCGGGCCCAAAAAGATAAACGAGCCGATCGGCCGATTAGGGTCGGAGATGCCGGCGCGCGAGCGGCGCACCGCATCGCTAATTTTTTTAATCGCCTCGTCTTGGCCCCGGACGCGCTTTTTAAGCTCGCTTTCCAAGGCCAGCAACTTTTGCGACTCCTCTTCGAGCATTTTGGTAACCGGGATACCGGTCCAGCGGGCCACCACCCGCGCCACCTCCTCGTCGGTTACCTCCTCCTTTAAAATTTTGCGGGCACTTTGCAATTTTTTAAGCCGAGCGTCTTTGGCGCGCAGCTGCTTTTCCAAATCGGGGATGCGGCCATAGCGGATCTCGGCCGCCCGCGAGAGATCGGCCCGCGCCTCGGCGGCCGTAGCCTCAAGCCGCGCCTGCTCCAAGTCGGCTTTTACCGCTCGGATCTCGGTAATAATTTGCTTTTCGTTTTTCCACTTTAGTTCTAGCTCGCTGGTCTTCTCTTTTAAATCGCCAATTTCTTTGTCGATTTTTTTGATCCGGGTTTTGTTGTCCTTGTCATCATTTAGCTCCAGCTCTTTTTTAAGCGCCTCGCGCTCCACCTCCAAGCGCATAATCTTGCGCTCCGACTCCTCGAGGAGCCCGGGCTTGTTCTCAAGCTGGAGGCGGAGCGCCGAGGCCGCCTCGTCGATGAGATCGATAGCTTTGTCCGGCAAAAAGCGGTCGGTAATGTAGCGGCTCGAGAGATTAACCGCCGCCACAATGGCATCGTCGGTAATGTGGACGCCGTGATGGAGCTCGTACTTCTCTTTTAAGCCGCGCAAAATAGTAATGGCGTCGTCGGTCGTCGGCTCCTCCACCAGCACCGGCTGGAAGCGACGCGTCAACGCCTGATCGCGCTCGATGTATTTTTGATATTCCTTAATAGTGGTAGCGCCGATCGCCCGCAAAGTGCCGCGCGCCAGCGCCGGCTTAAGCATATTGGAGGCGTCGATCGCCCCCTCGGCGGCGCCCGCCCCGACAATGGTGTGGAGCTCGTCGATAAATAAAATCACCTTGCCCTCGGAGCGCTCGATCTCCTTCATGATATTTTTTAGCCGCTCCTCAAACTCGCCGCGATACTTGGTGCCGGCCAAAAGCACTCCCAAGTCGAGCGAGACCAGCTCTTTGTCTCTAAGGGACTCCGGCACATCGCCTTTGGCAATACGGATCGCGAGCCCCTCCACAATCGCCGTCTTGCCGGTGCCGGCCTCGCCGATCAAGACCGGATTATTTTTAGTCCGCCGCGATAAAATCTCCATCACTCGGCGGATCTCATTCTCTCGGCCGATCACCGGATCAAGCTTGTCGCCGCGAGCCAGCGTCGTCAAATTGCGGGTATATTTCTCAAGCGCTTTAAACTTGGGCGTATCCTCGGCCGCGCCCTGGCCGGAGCGGAGCTCCTCCAGAACGCGCAGCACATTGGCCGAATCAACACGGAAACGACCTAAAACCTCGCGGGCGGCGCTTGGGATATCAAGCAGAGCTACCAGCAAATGCTCGGTGGAGACAAAATCGTCACCCAAGTTGCCAGCTACTTTGGCCCCGCTGTCAAACACCTTAACCAAGTCGGGAGTCAAATAGATTTGATACGACGGCGCCACCACCTGACCGCTGTCACCGCTGTCGATTTGCTCAAGTAGGTGGTCGGTAAGCATTACCGTGTCCACCTCCAATTTATCTAAAATCGAAATAACCATGCTCTCCTCCTGCAAGAGCAAGGCGGCCAGTAAGTGGAGCGGATTAACCTGGTTTTGGCCGCGCTCCAGCGCCAACTCATGGGCTTTGCGGATGGCCTCACGCGCCTTCGTAGTGAAGTTTTGAAACGGTAGCATATTTACTATTTTACAACTCTTATTTTACCGAGTCAATTAGGGCCTTAAAGTACTTGCCCGGTACGGCTGTCCCCGTTCCCGAGACCAGGCCGACAATTTCCCCTTTAAGATTTAAAACCGGGCCACCGACAGTCTGGAGAGTGGCGGCAGTGGAGAGGAGCGAGGTTAAACTGGTAGTGGCCACGCCACTCGTCACGCCGGTAATATTGCCAATAGCGACAATCGGGTCGGCGGCGGCGGCACCGAGCGCCACCACCGTCTGGCCGATAGTGGTGTCGGTCTCTGACACCTTGGGCCACTCGGCAAGCTCTCCCTTAACCGTAAGCGGCTTATCCAAGCGGAGCACAACCAAACCGGTTTTATCATCGGCGGCCACTAAAGTGGCGCTGGTAGTCGAGCCGACCGATGATGAGATTTTGTATTGATAATTGCGATTAGGGGCCACAGCGCTGGTAGTAATGACTAGATTATTCCGGTCCAGCAGCAAAAAGCCGGTCCCCTGACGATTTTCGCCCTGGCCCGAGTTGGAGCGAGCCTCAACGCTCACTACACCGCCAGAGGCGCGATTGATCGCCTTGATCAGCAAATCCTCGCCGGTAACAATAATCGGCACCTCCTTGACCACACCCGGAGCGGCCGGGCCCACCTTCTCCACCGTGCGCTCGATTACTTGATTGATGGTCTGGGTAACTCCTTGGGGCGTCTGATCCATCAAAGTTACCGTCACGATGCCGGTGGCAATTGAGGTAATAAAGCTGACCAAAAGCGCCAGCATCACCACTTGATTTTTATTAAGCTCCTCCATGTAATCCCACTATACTTTATTTATTCGGGCTTTGTCTACTAAAGCGCTGACTGCCGACCAATTAATGAGCCCGAACCAATTTTCCACATACTCGGCGCGGCGGTTTTGATACTTTAAATAATAGGCATGCTCCCAGACATCGAGACCGAGTACAGGCGTGGCCCCGGCCATAAGCGGCGAGTCTTGATTGGCCGTTTTACTGATGGCGATTTTACCATCAGCCCCCTTTACCAACCATACCCAGCCGGAGCCAAACAAGCCAAGCGCCTCGGCGGTAAACTGCTTTTTAAACTCGTCCAAACTGCCAAAAGTACTATTAATTAGAGCCGCGGCACTACTGCCCTCATAAACCGTACTGCCCGCCGGCGCCAGCAAGGTCCAAAATAAAGAGTGATTGGCGTGGCCGCCGCCGTGATTCCTTACTGCTGTCCTAATATTCTCCGGCACTCGATCTAAATCGCTGATTAAATCTTCTGCTGACTTAGTTGCTAGGTCGGGGTGAGATTCCAATGCGGCATTTAATTTATCAACATATGTTTGATGATGCTTGGTGTGATGCAGTCGCATCGTCTCGGTGTCGATCACCGGCTCCAAGGCGTCATAGCCGTAAGGCAGAGGTGGTAAAGTATGCATTAAATTTTAGGTTGTTGTCTTAATTTGGTAACAATGCGCTGAAACTCGCGTGCCGTATGTCCAATATCGGAAAGGGTGATTTTAGGATTGAGAGTAAAACGGACAGCGCTTTGGGCCTCGCTTTTGGTTTTACCTAAAGCCAGTATAACATGGCTCTCGGAGTGGCCGCGGACGCTGCAAGCACTGCCGGTCGAAGCGGCAATACCACGCTCGTCGAGCTCCACCACCAATTGCTCGCCGGAGACGCCGGCAACCGAGACATTAACGTGATGAGGCAAACGTTTGGCCACATCGCCGTTTAATGTTACCCCGGGTATGGCCGTTAATAATTTAATGAGCGCATCGCGGAGCGGCGCCGATTTTTTAGCCTCGGCAAAACGGCGCGCCTGCCACTTGGCAAGTGCCGCGGCGGCCGCCACGATGGCCGGCACGTTCTCGGTGCCGGAGCGGAGGCCAAACTCCTGTCCGCCGCCAAAGAGGAGCGGCTTAAGCGGAACGCCGCGGCGCACATAAAGCATCCCCACCCCTTGGGGGCCAAACACCTTGGCGGCATTTAAAGTCATCAAATCAACCCCCAAATCGTTTGCTTTTAAATTTAAAAAACGGGTCGCTTGGCAGGCATCGGTGTGGAAGTAAGGTGTCGCCGTACGGTACTTTTGCCGATGCGCTTTGATAATTTTACTAATCTCTTTAAGCGGCTGAATCGTGCCGATCTCATTACTCGCGTAAATAACCGACACCAATTTGGTCTCTTTGGTCAATAATTTTTTAAACTGCGCCAAATCGAGCAAGCCTTTTGGGGTGACCGGGACCACTTGGGCGCCGGCGGCAAGCGCTGGCTCGCGCACCGAGGCATGCTCAATGGCGCTGATCAAGATCCGCCCGCCGGCAAAGCTGTTAATCACCGTGTTATTGCTCTCGGTGCCACCGCTTGTGAAAATAACCTCGTTGCTCTTAACGCCCAAACAGGCTGCCGCTTGGGCGCGCGCCCGCCCTAGGGCGGCGCGCGCCGCCTCCCCCTCCCAATGGATGCTTGAGGGGTTGCCGAGACCGGCGGCGGTATCGAGGAAAAGACGCTTCATCTTGGCATTATATAGTATAATAGTTGGCATGTTACCACTAGAGGGGCCCTACATTTTAATTTACGCTTTAGTTTTAATCATTTTGATTTTAGCGCTTTGGATCGGTTATTTGGAGCATCGGCTCGGCCGCTGGTGGCGCGGCAAAAAAGCGAGTGACTTGGAGGAGGTGATGATCGCCATCGGCCGGGCCATCGACGACTTTGAGGCGCGGCATGAGCGCATCAATCAAGACTTGGCCGACATTAATCGCCGCCTCAAAAAAAGTGTCCAAAAAGTGCACACGCTACGCTACAACCCTTTCCGCGGCGAGGGCGGGAATCAGAGCTTTACCACCGCGCTCATTAACGAGGACGGCGACGGCGTGGTGATCTCGAGTATTTACTCGCGCGACAAAGTGGGCGTTTACGGTAAACCGGTGCAAAGCTACGCCTCCGAGTACGAACTTACCGACGAAGAGCGCGAGGCAATTAAGCTCGCCCAAAAATAATCCTTTACCTTTAAGGCTAAAAATGGTACTGTAGGGAGCGTTAAGTATGACTAAAAACGCGCCCAAAACTGAGGTGATGGAAAAACGCCCGCCCGTGGTGGTGATCGTCGGCCATATTGACCATGGCAAGTCGACGCTCCTTGACTATATCCGCAAAACCAATGTGGTGGCTGGCGAATCCGGCGGCATCACCCAGCACATCAGCGCCTACGAGGTTAAACACAAAACCGCGGAAGGGAAAGAGGAATTGATCACTTTTTTGGATACGCCGGGACATGAGGCCTTTGAGCTGATGCGCACCCGCGGCGCCTTGATCTCCGACATCGCGGTACTAATCGTCTCGGCCGAGGAGGGCGTCAAAGCCCAAACGGTGGAAGCGATCAAATCGATCAAGGCGGCCGGCGTCCCCTACTTGGTGGCGATTAACAAAATCGACCGCCCCGGCGCCAATGCCGAAAAAGTAAAACAAGAATTGGCCGAGAAGGAGGTTTACGTCGAGGGCTACGGCGGCCAAGTGCCGGTGGCTGAAATTTCGGCCAAAGCGGGTACCGGCGTTTCGGAACTGCTCGATCTGATTTTACTGGTTGCCGACTTGGCTGATTTAAAAGGAGCCCGAAATGCGTCGGCCAGCGGCTTTGTGCTCGAGGCGCATCTGGACGCCAAAAGCGGCGGCACCGCCACTTTAGTAATCAAAAACGGGACGCTAAACGTTGGCGATTTTATAGTGGCGGGCAAAACCTTAACTAAGATTAAAAAATTGGATGATCATAATGGCGTGACGGGCAAAAGCTTTACCTTCTCCGCGCCGGTCAAAGCTTTTGGCTTTAGCGAGCTGCCACCGGTGGGCGCGACCTTTACCGGCTTTAGCGACAAAAAAGCAGCCGAGAAAGCGGTGCAAGAAAATGAACCCGGCCGTCCCGCCGCGGCGGAAAATGGCGCCGCAAGCGATGGCGCGACAATTGTGCCGATTATCCTCAAGGCCGATGTGGCCGGCTCACTTGAGGCCCTGATTAAAGCGGTCCGTGCCCAAGTCAAGCCGCCGCTTGAGCTTAAAATTTTGGCTACCGGCATCGGACCGATTAATGAGAATGACCTTAAGCTAGCCAGCGCCTCGGCCGACTCCCTGATCCTGGGCTTTAGAGTTAAAGTCGAGAAGGGCGCCAAAGACTTGGCCGAAAAATTTAATTTGCCGATTGAAACCTTTGACATTATTTACAAGCTGACTGAGCGCTTGGCCGAGATCCTGGCTGGCCGTCGGCCGCGCGTCCTGGTGGAGGAGACGGTGGGCAAAGCTAAAATTTTAAAACTCTTTGGCAAAACTCGCGATCGCCAAATTGCCGGCGGCAGCGTGCTTAGCGGCAAAATCTTGCGCGGCCGGGAAATTAAAATTTTGCGCCGCGACTTTGAGATCGGGCGCGGACGCATTGTGGAGCTCGAGCAACAAAAAGCCAAAGCGACCGAGGTGGCCGAGGGCAATCAATTTGGCTCGATGATCGAGTCGCGCATTGCCTTGGCCGCCGGCGACACGATTGAGGTTTTTGACAGCGTGGAAAAAGTGGCAGAATAAGGCATAATGAGTACGGGACCAGACAAACGCACCCAAGCGATTATGGCCGCCAGCGCTGAATTTTTAGCGCGAGTAAGCGGCCGCGAGTCGCTAGTCACTGTGACCGACGCCGACGTCTCACCGGACGGCAAAAATGCGACCATTTACATCTCGGTATTGCCGGAGAGTGCTAGTATGCAGGCACTTGAGTTTTGTAACCGGCAATTAAGTGACTTGCGCGAGCATGTGGGCAAGCGGGTGCGTCTCCGGACCCTGCCGCACTTTGAGGTTGCGCTCGATCCGAATATCAAACTATAATAAGGCACGGTGGTGAAGTGGTAACACTGCGGTCTGCAAAACCGCCATGCGCGGGTTCGATTCCCGCCCGTGCCTCACGGGAGAAAGCGTATTGATACGCTTTTGTCGGGAAGCGAAAAGCGGAACGATGCCGAGCCAGCAGGCGAGGCCGTGAGCTGGGGCCGCGACCGAGTCGACCGACGGGAAGACGAGAGTTGTGGCAGATTCATCGCCCGATATTGCTGTTCATTTATATTTGCCCGGGTGGCGGAATAGGTATACGCGCACGACTTAAAATCGTGTCTCGCAAGGGATGTGGGTTCGATTCCCACCCCGGGCACACCGAATAAATCGGTAATACGCCCTGTTAGCTCAGCTGGTAGAGCAGTCGCCTCTTAAGCGAACGGTCGTTGGTTCGAATCCAACACGGGGCACCACGTAAAAACACTACGTGTTCACGTGGCGCAGCCACGTGAATAAAATTTAACATGCTGGGGTGGCGAAATTGGCAGACGCACTTGCCTTAGGAGCAAGCGGGGTAACCCATGGAGGTTCAAGTCCTCTCCCCAGCACCACGTAAAAACACTACGTGTTCACGTGGCGCAGCCACTTGACATTATAGGGTCTGTTATGCTATAATAGAGGGTAGAAAAGGACGGTCGTAGAACCCATTGTTTTGCGACTTTTGACATTTGAATTGACTACAAATCCCCTATCGGGGAGAGGAGGTTGTGATGGAAGGATTTATGTTGGGAATGGGAATTGGTGCCATCATTGGCACCATCGGCTTGGTAGTTGTCGCCATCGCACTGGGAATTTACCATCTGGCGAAAAAAGATTTGTTTTTCACCTTCGTACCCGAGGGTGAGGCCAAGTTGGTGGTACGGGGTGATTCTTACGTTGAGACTTTAATGTCTCTACGAGGACACCACATCGACCCAATTACTCGTGACGTGGTCGAAGGCGAGGCAGATTTGCCTTGGCTCGCTCGTCGTTGGGGTATTTATTGGGTTGGTATTGCACCTTTCTACAAGGTCCATGAGAAGAATCAAAAGTGGGCCTCGTATGAACAACGACAAGAGGGTGGACAAGTAGTTTATGTCGCCGTCCCAGTCGAAAAGACGGTTAAATCTGTTCTTGTCCGTGACGATGTCTACGTCGTCACGATACCGGCGGCCGAGACCAACGAGCAGATTCCTTTGAATGTGACTTACACCTTCAAAGCGAGGAGTGTTAATCCATATAAGACGATCTTTATGGTACAACATTGGCTCGAAGCAGTAAACGCCCGCATTGGACAAGGTGGCCGTGAGTATATTGGCGATCGGTCTTACGAAAACTTAACCAAAGGCCGTAAAATCGACAACGAGGAAACACCCTCCGAGGAACGCGAGTTCCAAAGTTGGTTAACTGGGTTAGGGGTGATTCGAAAAATTAAAGATGAATTCGGTATCGAAATATCTGATATCGGCATCGTTTCGATCGCCCCAGCCAGCGATTTGGCTCGGGACTTCATCCAAGCCTCGACCAAGATCTATGTGGCCGAGCAAAACAAGCAGGCTCAGATCAAAGCAGCCGAGGGTGAGAGTGCCTCGATCGACATCCGTGCCGAGATGATTAAAAAGCACGGCGAGATTGGCGAGCTAATCGTTAACAATGACACCGCTCGCGCCATGGCCCAGGGACCAAGTAACATCGTTGTTGGATCTGACATTCTGGCCGCGATCGCCGGCCTCAGAAAAGGAGACAAGTAATGACCGTGATTTTGGGCATTGTGGTGGCTTTAGTCGCCACTGGCTTGATCGGTGCTGCCGGAGTTGATGCCTTTTTAACCTCCGGCTCAATCAAATCCGGTGCCAAAACCCTGTGGGGATTGGCGACAAAAGATTTAGCCAAATTGATCGGCGCCGGCGCACTATTTGTCTTGATGCTCTATCTCCTCGCTCCAGCAGTGTGGGGATGGTTCTGGGGTACAGCAGCTGATCCTGGTAAAGGTATAGATGCCTTTGCCGGACATCGAGTGCTAATATCCGGCATCATCTTGTGGATCACAGTTCGTTTTCTTCTCTTCCGAGAGGAATCAAGCAAAGCCACCAAGACAGCCCTTTCTCGTCTTGCAACTTTGGTCTTGGTCGGAGCGATTGTTTTTGAGCTTTACCAAGACTTTGGCGGCAAAGCTACTGAAGCGGTCAGTGGGATGGTGAGTGGGGCCGATGTCAAATTGTCCCCTGTCCCACCTCCAGAAGAGGCGGTAAGAAAAGAGATAACGGTGCCGGCAACCGGGTTGAGTCAAAAGATACTCATCCCGTATCACACCGACGTCACAGCCAGCTGGCCAGCTGAAGAGGCCGACTGGATCTGGTCGGAAGCTGGAAAAGGAAAAGGTAAATGGCTCCAGTTTAGGAGCAAAACCGGAAGGGAGGTGAAAGGAGAAATCACCTGGTAGTCAATTTCAAACCAAAGAGCGAGGCGGGCAATTGCCCTCTCGCTCTTTCTTTTTTAATGCTTTAGATCCTCAGCTAATTACAACCGATCGTGTTGCAAACAATTTGCAAGATCCCGTACACTGCCACCATCACAAAGAGTCCGATTACTCCCCAAATCATATGCTCACGGCCCAGCGCCCTGGCGTCCTCGCTGTCTCCCCCGCGGATCATTTGGAAGACGCCCCAGAGAAAGTAGAGTAACGCCGCGGCAAAGAGTAAGGTAATGAGCGGATTAAGGATATGCGCCTTAATGCTCTCCAGTAACGGTATCTCGGTAAAAGTCATTGCGACTAATTAGTAGGAACGGTTGGGATATTGATGTTGGCATTACTGTCAATACCAAAAATATCCTGGAGCAGATTAACTAAGCCCCAAATGGAGACCATCACTGCAATGGCAATTACTCCGTAAAGCATCACACTGCGAGCAGCTTTCTTTTTATCGTCATCGTCGGCCATCATGTAAGAGATCAGGCCGTAGATAAAGTAGATAACCGCCAAACCAATGACAATTGGGATAATCCCATTGACAATCTCTTGAATGTTTTCAACTAAATCAGTGAAATAGCCCAAATCAGTCGATTGTGCAAATACCAACATCGGCAAAAGGGCTACCGATCCTCCCGCTAAAACTTTTTTAAGCATAAACTATGAATTAACTGTTAATTTTTTAATAATAACCTAAGCAAAGCACGACCGTTTGCTTTAACTTTATTATACTACTGCTGAAACTTGGGTAAAGGGGCCTCTGTGGGTAGCCCGCCGGCAAAAAAGGTCCCGGTTAAGATGTTAACCAGCCCCCACACCGAGACCATCACAAAGAGCGCAATCACCCCCCAAACCATCATCTGTTTGGCCTCTTTAACGGCTCCCTCGTCGCCGCTGTTTAAAACAAATTTGGACAAACCCCAGAGGAAGTAAAGCAGAGCTAAACCGATAATAAACCCGACCAGCGGATCAAAAATCCCGTTAACCACTTTGTTAACTAGACTGCCAAAAGTGTCACCGGTACCGGCGGCATAAGCTATCGGCACCAAAAGACTAGTCGGCGTTAATTGATCAACAGTATTTTGTATCGCGGTGGAGATAACAAAGGCGCCAAGCACTATCGCCGCGCCGATAACCGTCCAAAAAAAGGCTTTTTTAGCATCGGCCAATTTAGTCTCATTGCCCTGCGCCTGAACAAAGAGGAAGCCGACGTAAATGATAGCAATAACCAGGATCGGCACGCCCACCTGTACCGCCAAATTAAGGAGCGCCTCGAGTAAATCTTGGACGTTGTCGACCGTGCTCGGATTGTCGATTTGGAATGTGATAGATTGCGGACCTCCGCTGTTTTGGGTATTAGATCCACCACTATTTTGAGTATTGGCATAAGCTGGTCCACCGGTTAAACCAAAAAACAAAATGGAGCTAAATAAAATTAAAGCTAAATATTTCATAAAATTAATTATAAATTAACCACACTCTCTTTAATAAAGATATCTGCAATCACTTTAACAATAGCATACGCCCCCAAAGCCAACACAAAGCCAATCAGGGTGTATTTAAAAATCTCCTTGGCCTCTTTGCGCGCAGTGTCACTGCCCGGATTGATCACAATTTTAATCCCCGCCCACATAAAACCAATCGCTGCCAGAGGCGCGGCCACCGTGGTCAGCAAAAATTGCATAATCTTATCGGCCATATCGTACAAATCTTTAAAACTGCAATCCTCTATCCCCTCGCACGGCACGAGCCCAGCCCCTAAAGCTAAAGTTGGCAGAGCCATCAAGGCAAACAAGAAAGTAAAAATAAAATATGGGCGCATATTATCTCATTAAAACGTCTAATTCGTCGCTGGCCCGACGCACCGCCTCCGAGGAGAGTACTCGGCCGGTACCGACAGCATCAATTAAGTTGTTAAAGATCCTAGTGCTTTGGACCGGATCGGGGTCAAGCCAGGTCCGAGCCAGCACCGCCGACTGATACACCACCGTACCAAAAGCGCTCTCCACCCCCGCCGCGAGCAAGTCGCGGCGGGCCGGCGCCACTCCGAGTCTGCTGGCCAAGAGCGCCGCACTCTCCGGCGCGGCCAGGAGCTTGGCGGCGACTAACGCCGCCGCCGGCGCATCCGTACCCCGAGCCAAAGCCACCGCTTGGAAGCGGCCCACCGTCTGCCGCCGGCTCGACTGATCGCGTTGGGGCACTACCGCAGCGTCAAAATTTAGATTGGGATTTTTAGCCACCAGGCGCGGGCGGTCGCTCGCATAGCCCAAATGCAGAGCTAAAGTGCCGATGGTAAAAAAGTCTTGAGCATTGGGTAAAGCGCGGCTCCAGGTGTAAGTAGTCTTGGTTGGCGCTGCAAACTGGGTGTAAAAATCAATCGCCGCTTGGGCCGGCGCCGGCACAAAGCCGTAAGCGTCGGCCAGTTTGCTTACCGGCACGCCGCGGTCATAGGCCGTAAGCGGCGTGCCGGCCTGCAGCGAGAGCAAAGCGACAATGTCCTTGGCATAAGGCACATTGCCGCTCTCGCCCAAAGAGATGGCGCTTTGCTTAATCGTCCGATTGTCGCCAAACGCCGTCAAAGCGCCGATCACATTAAGCACCTCGCTCCAGCGCTCGGGCACGCGGACAATATTGGCACTCGTTACCAAGTCGCGATTGTAGTAAAGGAGCAAGGGGTCGATAGTAAGCGGCAAAGCCAGCACCCCCTCCGGCGCCACAAAAATCTCCGCACCGTCGGCAAAAGTCTCTTTAAAGGTGGCCAAAGGATAGGTCTTGGCATCAAGCGGTATCACTTTATTGCGATGGCGGACAATCATCTGGTCGCTAAAGAGGATAAGGTCCGGTCCGCTGTCTTGAGCCAGGGCCTCGACCAAATCGCTCTCATACTGCTCTGGCGGCTTGGCCACATAATCGATGGTGAATTGCTTGTTAGCCAACTCGTTTACTTGCCGGATCACCGGCTCCATCACCTCATAGTCGACCGTCCCCCAGAGCTCGAGCCGGACATTGGAGCGGCTGAAATTGCCGCTAAAACCGGGCAAAATGCCGGAGAAGACGAGCACACCGATTACCAGCGCCGCGCCAAAAACGATCAGCAAAATGGTTTGGAACCAGTCTTTCATAAATTATTTAGATAAAGTAAAAATCAGACCGTAATGGTGGTCGCCGGCCTTGGCCAGCGACCCCGCTTTAACAAAACCGGCTTCGGCAAAAATCTGCTCCGCCTGGGCGGCGGTAACGACCATGTCTTTAGACGGCCCCAGACCGCCAAAGGAGTCCTGCCAGTCAATAAGCGCCAATCGCCCGCCCGGCTTTAAAATCCGGGCAATCTCTTTGGCTAAAGTGTAGTGCTGACTCGAAACCGAAAGCACATTAGCTAAAAGGACCCAGTCGGCCGTGTTGTCGGGCAAAGTGGTGCCGCCCACAATCTCGGCGTCGGCCCACAGCGGCTTGATATTTTTAAGCGCCCCCTGTGCCAGGGCGCCCATTTTGGCCACCAGCTCCTTTTGGACCTCGATGGCATACACCGTGCCGCCGGCGCCGACTCGGCCCGCCAAAGCCTCAAGATAGGCGCCGGCACCGGCGCCGATATCCACGACCACCTGGCCGCTTTCAATATTGAGCGCCTGAACGATAGTTTGCGGATTGGCAAAGGCCATACCCTAGTATACTATTTTTTTACAAACACGTCAGCGAGGCGAGAGTGTCGTCGGGGCGCAACTTCATAATCCGGACGCCTTGCGTTTGGCGGCCAAGCGTCGAGATCTCGTCCAATTTGGTCCGGATTACCTGGCCCTGGCGCGAAATGGCGACAATCTCCGACACCGCGTCGGTAATCACCCGCGCCGCCATCAAGCCGCCGGTTTTGCCGGTCACTTGGGCGGTCTTAATGCCAGAGCCACCACGCTTTTGGACTTTGTACTCGCTCAATTTGGTTTTTTTGCCCAAGCCGTTCTCACTGATGACTAAAAATTGTCCGGCGCGGGCGGCGGCGTCGATGGCCGAGGCGGCAATCACCATGTCGCCTTTGGCCAACTTCATCCCGCGGACGCCGGCGGCGGTGCGCCCCATCTCGCGGATATCCGATTCTTTAAAACGGATCGCCTGTCCGCGCTTGGTGGCTAAAATCACTTCATCGCCCTTATCCACCGCCACCACCGAGAGGAGCTCGTCGCCCGGCGTTAGTTTAATGGCGATAATGCCGCTGCGCCGCACATCGCGGAAGCTCTCCCCCGCCACCTTTTTGGCAATGCCCTGCTTGGTCACCATCAAAAGCGAGCGCGGCACTTGGGCCTTGGCCTTGGGGATGGCCAAGACAGAGGTAATCTTTTCATTATCGGAGAGAGCTAAAAAATTCATCACCGACTTGCCGCGAGTGGCCCGCTTGCCCTCCGGCACATCATACATTTTGATCTGATAAGCCTTGCCCCGATCGGTAAAAAAGAGCAAGTCGTCGTGAGTATTGGCCGTCAAAAAGAGGGTGACAAAATCCTCCTCTTTGACGTTTAAGTCGATCACGCCAACACCGCCACGCTTTTGGGCCTTGTACTCGGAGGGATCGGTGCGCTTAATGTAGCCGCCAGCGGTAAGCACCAACACATTGTCCGTCTCCGCCACCAAGTCCTCCACCGTAATCTCCTTGGCGCCGCTTTTGACCACCTTGGTCCGGCGAGCATCGGCATACTTGTCTTTAATGGCCACAAACTCGTCGCGGACGATTTTGAGCACCTTTTTGGCGTCGGCCAAAATACCTTTAAGCTCCTTGATTAGGGCCTGCTTCTCGGCCAGCTCGTCCTCCACTTTTTGCCGCTCCAAACCGGCTAACTTTTGCAGGCGCATCTCCAAAATGGCTTGGGCCTGGATCGGCGACAATTTGAACTCTTTGATCAAATTTTTGTGGGCCTCCTCGGTATCGCGAGAGCCCCTGATCAATTTAATAATCTTATCGATATGATCGAGTGCGATTTTTAAGCCGAGCAAAATGTGCTCGCGCTCGAGCGCCCGATCCAAATCAAATTTGGTCCGGCGGGTAACAATTACCTGGCGATGAGATACAAACTCCTCAAGCATCGCCTTAAGCGAGAGGAGTTTGGGCACACCATCAACAAGTGCCAGCATATTGTAATGGAACATAATCTCCAAATCGGTGTGCTTATACAGAGCGTTTAACACTTTTTGTGGATGAGTGCCGGCCTTGAGATCGATAACGATGCGGATGTCCTTGGTGGACTCGTCGCGGATATCCTTGATGCCCTCAAGTTTTTTCTCATGCACCAAATCGGCGATCCGGACAATCAGCTCGGACTTGTTGACCTGGTACGGGATGGAACTGATGATGATTTGAAAATTGCCAACCTTGGTCTCCACGATCTCGGCCTCGCCCCGCACCAGCACGCCGCCGCGGCCGGTGCCGTAAGCATGATGAATGTCTTTTTGGTTAAAGACCAAGCCGCCGGTGGGAAAGTCGGGACCTTTGACAAACTCGAGCAAGTCCTCCGTGGTCGCCTCCTCGTTGTCGGCCAAGTAAATGAGCGCCTCCAAGAGCTCGCCCAAATTGTGCGGCGGGATCTTGGTGGCCATACCCACGGCGATACCCACTGTGCCGTTTAAAAGCAAATTGGGGATCACGGCCGGCAACACTGTCGGCTCCTGATGAACGCCGTCGTAATTGGGCACAAAATTGACCGTATCCTTCTCAATATCGGCCAAGAGCTCGGCCGCCAGGCGCGCCATCCTTACCTCGGTGTAACGCATGGCGGCGGCGCTGTCGCCGTCGATAGAGCCGAAATTGCCTTGGCCGGAGACCAGCGGGTAGCGCATGGCAAAGTCCTGAGCTAGGCGGACCATCGCGTCGTAACAGGCGGCATCGCCGTGCGGGTGATACTTACCAAGCACGTCGCCCACCACCGTCGCCGACTTGCGGAATTTGGCATTGGCAGTAAGACCCAACTCATGCATCGAGTACAAGATGCGGCGATGCACCGGTTTTAAACCATCGCGGACATCGGGCAGGGCGCGCGCCACAATAACAGACATCGCATAATCGAGGTAAGAATCCTTCATCTCCTCGACAATATTGATCGGGATAATGCCCTCGTCTTTCTTTTTTTCTTTGTCTTTAGGTTGTTCCATAAATAATTACGGCAAATAAGATTTAACCACCTGCCACCCGGCCTCGACGCGCCGCCACTCGGCCGCCAACCGCTCACCCAGTGCGCCAAAATCAAAACTCCAGTCGGGCACCAAAGATGCACTCACCGGCTTAAAGAGTAACATTAGCCAAACAACAATGATAATAAAAGTGATCGCCGCCGCCAAGCCAAAAGCGATAGCTTGGCGCTCGCGATAAGGACGGGATCTTAAATGGTTTAGGTAATTAAGCATATTATTCGGCCGCGAGGAGCACTACCTCGCCCTCTTTAGCCTCCAAGTCGCGGCGCTTAAGCGAGAGCTTGTCGCTAAACTTAACGCCCTCGGCACCCATCTCTTTTAAAAAGGTTTTGAGCTCCGGATCGGCCGGGCTGTCGTAGAGCACCGGTATCACCATTTTGGGCTCAAGCGAGGCCGCCAGCTTGGCGGCCTCTTTGGCGCTAAGCCTGTCACCCCCGCCGATCGGCACAATTAAAATGTCCACGGTGCCGATGGCCTCAAGCGCCTCCGGATCGACGGCCAAAGTAGCAAGTGCACCCAAATGACACACCCGCATCGAGTCCAAATTTAAAACGTAAATGGTATTGGTATAGTCGCCGGCGCCTGGCGAGGCCAGTCCCTCAATAAAAATACCGCCCACCTCGTAAGCGCCTGGGCCGTCGATAATAAACGGCGTTTTGCCGCCGCCGGTCAAACTCTCCCCGCCGGCAAAACGCTTGTCGGCCAAACTGACGAGTACCACATCGGCGCCAAAACGCGCCCCGCCTTGGCCGGGATTAAAAGCCACCACCGTGTCGCCCACTTGGCACTTTACAAAAGCCTGACCGTGATAGGTAATTATCATTACTCTATATTATAGCAGAAATTAACTTAAATTCCAACTCAAAAATCAGTTTTATTTTTGATATAGAGTAGTACTTGTTTTACTGGTATCGATTTCCCAATCACCTTTTAGGATATTAAATCTAAATTTTTGAGCACTCCTTAAGGTGCGTCTACCTTGCTCGACTGGATCACTAGCACAAACCTCATCTAGAGCCTTGCCTTTATTGTCAAACTGGCTGCATAACGCCGGCGGATACTCTCCGGAGATTTTTTTGTAAGCGCAACAAGCGATACGGTCATGCGCTGGAGTAAACGGAGACCGCATGTTGCTCATTATAGAGGCGGGCCCAGAACTATAAAATTTACCACCGGTACAAGCATTGGGATAACAACCAAGTTTATAGTTAGTGACTACTGGAACCGGAGTCTCAGATAAACTATTATTTGGCACAACTAACTCCGTAATAGAGGCATAGGTACTACCATCAATTAAATCCTTCCATTTAGGGCAACCGGCCACATCACAGTTTGGGACTGTTTTAGCAAGACTATAAAAATTATTTTTATCGGTATACTCATCACCAAAGCCGAAAATGGAGTGAGCCAACTCATGAGCGGCAATATCTCTAGAGCTTTCCGCCACCGAGGCGGTAGCTAAATCAAACATCCATAGGCCGGAGCCGGCATAATCGTTATTATTGTCGATAACAATGGTGTAGACATTATCTTTGGCGCAGTTGTAAGCCAAACGTTTGGCGCGTAGTGGCCCGCAGACCATAAATTGCGAGGCAATGCCTGGGATATTATGAGCACAAAAACTCTCACCATTATTTAACTCTTTATTGGTGTACAAAACATTTAATTGTTTAATGCTGGGACTGTAAACGGAATATTGCTTCATTACCTCCCAATTACTTCTAACCGCTTTGTAGTACTCCGTTAAATTACCCTTAAAGCCGGAGGGCACAAAAACAATATTAATACTCTTATCCAACGGACCGGTATATTTAAGCGGAAAACAGTTTTTGGACAAACTGGCTAACGGCGCCGCTAACAAATTTTCCCTGGAAACAAAAGAGAATAAATCCTGAGACTGTAAAAATGACAGGCTTACAATAAATACCCCTAACAAAACAACCAAAGCCTGGGGAATAAATTTCATATACTCAATACATTACAGTATAGACCATTGACCAAAAACACCAAACCTTGCCTTTGGGGATAGTTTTCGCTATACTCGGGACTGGTTTGAGACCAAGATTATCAGCTAAGTTTATCAATTAATATGACTACAGCAGACAAGGACACGACCACTATGGCCGCCGGCGAGGCAACGATGATGGACGAGATTATTAAAAGCTCCCCCCTCATGCCCGATGAGGGCAGTTTGGTGGAGGGTAAAGTGCTCGCCAAAGGCAAGCTCTCTTTGTATATCGACTTGCCGCCGTTTGGCACCGGCCTTATTTTTGGCCGCGAGTATTTAAACGCCCGCGACGTGATCAAAAAGATTAATATCGGCGACATGGTCACTGCCAAGGTAATCACCACCGAGGGTGAGGGGGGCTACATCGAGCTTTCGCTTAAAGAGGCTAAACAAGCGCTCACCTGGACGGAGGCCGAGCGCGCCATTAAAGCCAAAGAGATTTTTGAATTGCCGATTAAAGACGCCAACAAGGGCGGGCTGATTTTGGAGTGGCAAGGCATTGACGGCTTTATCCCCGCCTCCCAGCTTAAGCCCGAGCATTATCCGCGCGTACCCGACGGCGACAAGGATCGCATTATGGACGAGCTCCGCAAGTTAATCGGCCAAGTGATCAGCGTCTCGATTATCGGTGCCGACCCTAAAGAGGGTAAACTGATTTTTAGCGAGAAGCAGTCTGACGGCAAATCTAAGCGTGACATTATTGAGAAGTATGCTTTGGGCGACACCGTGAGCGGCGAGGTCACCGGCACTGTCGACTTTGGCGTCTTTGTAAAAATCGAGGAGGGCCTCGAGGGTTTGGTCCACATCTCCGAGATCGACTGGGCCCTGGTGGAGAATCCGCGCGAGCTCTTTAAGATCGGCGACAAAGTCAAAGCCAAAATCATTGAGATTAAGGACGACAAGATCTCCCTCTCAATCAAAGCGCTAAAAGAAAATCCTTGGAACGAGGCCGAGAAAAAGTATCACAAAGGCGATGTTATCTCCGGCGTGGTCATTAAGTACAATAAGCACGGGGCACTCGCCGCCATTGAGGAGGGTGTAGCCGGCCTGGTCCATATCTCGGAGTTTAAGGACGAGGCGGACTTGCGTAGTAAATTGGAGCTGGGCAAATCGTATCCGTTTACCATCACTCTCTTTGAGCCTAAGGATCAGCGCATGACCCTCTCGTATCAGAAGAAGGTTGACGCTTAAAGTTTAATTTACTATTATTGTAGAGGATAGTATAACTGGGGCCCGGAGGACAAAAGAACAGATCTTATTTTTCCTTCCTTCCTGCCAATCCCACGGGCGCAAATACGCAGAGCGCCCAAGCCGGCTTCCCCCTTGGCCGGCAAAAGCCCACGACGGACCCCCCTTAAAGCCCCGACGTGGGCTTTTTTCTTGTCCCGTGGTGCACTCACTTTACGGGATTAATTATATTTATTCATCGCAGTGGAAAGATCCTCTTCGGTAATTACTTTAAGCGCTTCCGTGGCGGTTTTATAGACTTTTTTGATTTTTAGTTTTTCGGCCGGAGTAAATTTGGCCAAAATAAAGTCTGGCATCTTCACTTTTCCTTGTGGTCTAGCGATGCCTATTCGTAAACGGCCGAAACCTTGCGTTTTTAGCGCTTTAACAATCGACTCCACGCCCCGGTGCCCCGCCGCGCCGCGATTAAACGAGAGTTTTAAAGTGCCAAGCGGCAAATCGAGATCATCGTGGATTACCAACAAATTTTTAGCTGCTTTTTGACTCTTGATAATTTTAGCCACCGCCCGGCCGGAGTGATTCATAAAACTGTCGAGCACTACCAACTTGGCTTTCGGCGATTTTTTAGACTCGAGTAAACTCGCCACCAAGTCGCGGCCCACATTGTGCCGCGTACCAACATACTCCTCCCCCGGATTGCCCAAGCCAACAACAGTCCATGTCATGATTTTTTGATTATACAATAATCTTTTGTCTTGCGTCAAAGTGATGGTCTGTAGTATCATAGCGTGGTATGGCAAAAAACTCCTGGCTTGAGGCCGTCCGCTTTGCGGTAATCACTTTACTGATTGTCATCCCCATCCGGACCTTTATCGCCCAGCCTTTTTTGGTTAGTGGCGCCTCAATGGCACCCACTTTCAAAGATGGCCAGTACTTGATTATTGACCAATTGTCTTACTATTTGCGCGAGCCGCGCCGCGGCGAGGTGGCCATTTTCCGCTATCCTAAAGATGAGCGCTTATTTTACATCAAGCGCATTATCGGCTTGCCGGGCGAGACGATCACCATCAATGGCACCGAGGTCAGTGTCACCACCACCGGAGGCACGGTTTTAAAATTAGATGAGCCCTACATTAATCCGAGCTCGTTAAATAGTCTTAATTTGAGTCGCCAATTGGCTCAAGATGAGTATTTTGTAATGGGTGACAATCGCGGCCAGAGCTCCGACTCCCGGATTTGGGGGCCGGTACCGCTTAAGTTGATGAAGGGGCGCGTTATTGCTCGTCTCTTACCCCTAGCTCAAGCGGCCATTTTACCAGGTAGCGTTAGTCTCGAAAAATAATTATGTCTAAACCTCCTAAAGCCCAAGGCGACTGGCAAGCTCCTAAAGGGATGCACGACTTGATCGGCGACGAGTGGTACACCCAGCAAGGCTTTTTTGAGCGGGCCGCGGAGCTGGCTCACTACTACGGTTTTAAACCGATCGCCACACCAATATTAGAACAAGAGGCCTTATTTGCCCGCGGAGTGGGCGACGCCACCGACATAGTGGAGAAGGAGATGTACACTTTAAAAACCAAAGGGGGCGACAAGCTCGCCTTACGGCCCGAGGGCACCGCGGCGGTGATGCGCTCCTACTTTGAGCACGGCATGCAATCATTACCCCAACCGATCAGCCTTTACTATTACGGACCATTTTTCCGTCACGAGAGTCCACAGCGAGGCCGCTTCCGTCAATTTTACCAATTTGGTTTGGAGACTTTGGGCACCCCTAAAAGTATTGTTGACGCCGAGATTATTAAATTACTCCACACTATTTTAATCGAGAGTGGTTTAACCGACTTGATCATTGAGATTAATAGCTTGGGCGATGCCGACTGCCGCACCGCTTGGCGCCGCGAGCTGATTAATTATTTTAAAAAGCATACTAGAGCATTGTGTGGCGACTGTCGCGAGCGCTTAAAGACCAATCCTCTCCGCATTTTGGATTGTAAAAATCCAGACTGCCAAGCACTCAAAAAAAATGCCCCCACCTCGGTGGCCTATTTGTGCGGTGCTTGCAAAACGCACTTTAAAGAGGTGCTCGAGTACTTAGACATGATGGACTTGCCTTACTCCATCAACTCCAATTTAGTCCGCGGTTTAGACTACTACTCGCGCACCGTCTTTTTGAATGATACGGCGGCCACCG